>JARRPA010000007.1:0-15820 GCA_037383305.1 Gemmatimonadota bacterium
GCCACCCTGGCCACACGGTATGAAATACATATTTTGTAATCATTTAGCGAATCCTATTCATGTAAATTATCGATTCTGGCTCGTTCGCTTGCGGGATTGACTGTATCGATACCGCACACTTCGTGGGAACTGACCCGGGGAGGCGCTTGCATTCAGCGGATTCGAGGGCCTACCTTCGGCGCCGCCCGGGTCTTCACGGCGGGATTCCTCGGGCAACGGTTCGACCGTCCGCAACTCGGAGCAGGAGAGAGACATTGCCTCAGATTCCCGAGAGCTTCGTCATCATCGGCCAGATCGCGCTGATTCCGATTCTCGGCGTCGCGGCCGCTCTGGTCGCGTCGCGTCTTCCGAGCCTGCGCTCGGACAGCTGAGCCCGGGGCAGGGGACGCCGCTCTCCGGTTCGGGCCCGATCGCGGAAGTCCGCCTGTCGACGGATCGGCGGACTTCCGTGTATTCTGGCACCATGCATTTCGATTCCGACGGCTGGCCGCTTTCGCTCTCGCCCGGTGAACGGGTTGCGATGATCCGGCTGACCGGTGAGGTCACCACCAAAGCGCGGCGCACCCGGGCGCGATTCCAGCGGCGGCTCGGCCGGAATATTCGTGCGGCCTTCGCAGCCAGCGGGCAGGAGTGCGAACTCCGGGAGAGCTGGAGCCGACTGATGCTGCGACTGGAGGCCGGCGGCTCCTTCGAGCCGTTGGGCCGGGTGTTCGGTATCAGCAGCTACTCGGTTCTCGACGGAATCTGCGACGCGGAGCTCGATCGGATCGTCGAGACCGGAAAGGAGCTGTATCGGGACACCGTGCGGGGACGGTCTTTTGCCATCCGCTCCCGGAGAAGCGGTTCGCATTCGTTTCGCTCGAACGATGTCGCGATACGTCTGGGTACGGCACTCAATGACGAAGCGACCGTGAATCTGGACGATCCGGACGTGGAGGTTCACGTCGAAGTGCGGGAGCGAAACGCGTTCCTCTTCTCGTCGCGCTCCAAAGGGGCCGGCGGCCTGCCGCTCGGTATGGAGGGGCGGGCGATCTCCCTGCTCTCGGGCGGATTCGATTCGGCCGTCGCGTCGTGGATGATGCTCCGTCGCGGCGTGGCGCTCGACTACCTGTTCTGCAACCTCGCCGGCGAAGCGCACCGGAGGATGGTGCTCGAAGTAGCGAAATTGTTGACGGATCGGTGGAGCTACGGCACGCGGCCCCGCGTCCTCGTGGTCGATTTCCAGCCGATCGTCGAGGAACTGAAGCGGGAAGTCCGTCCCGCCTTGCTGCAAGTGGCATTGAAGCGACAGATGTTCAGGGCCGCCGACCGCGTTGCGAGGCTCCGCAGGGCGGATGCGATCGTCACCGGAGAGGCGGTCGGCCAGGTCTCCTCCCAGACGCTGGCGAATCTGCGGACGATCGATCGGGTAATTCGACGGCCGGTCCTGCGGCCCCTCGTCGGAATGGACAAGGAAGAGATCATTGCCCGATCCCGCTCGATCGGTACGTATTCTCTCTCGGCGAGGGTGAGAGAGCACTGCGCGATCACGGAGGATCGACCGGCCACGGCCACGCGAGCCCGGATTCTGGACGCTGCCGAGATCGGTCTGGACCCGGCGCTTCTGAACCGTCTCATCGACGAAGCGGACGTGGTGGAGATCGGCGACCTCGATCTCGCCGAGCTGGCCGGCCACAGCCTCTTCGTGTCCGACGTGGCGGAGACCGCCGTGAGGGTCGATATGCGTCCCGAAGATGCCCGCGCTTCCGTGCCGTGGCCCGGATCTACGGTTCGTTCCTACGATGATCTCGCCCACAACTTCCGGGAGTTTTCGGGAGCCGAATCGGTCGTACTCGTCTGTGCGCAGGGCTTGTTGAGCGCGCAGATCGCCGAGCGGATGCAGGAGGCCGGTATCGAAGCTTACAGTTTCCGTGGGGGGGACCGGGCACTGAGACGCTTCCTCGAAAAGAGTCAAGCCGCGACAGGGGCGGTCGGAGAGGGCCCGTCGTGATGGGCACCCGCCCCGAGTCCGTCGAGCTTCTGGAGATGATTCGGGGGTCGGAGGGCGTCCCGCGCCACGTGGCCGTGATCATGGACGGAAACGGACGTTGGGCTGGCGAGAGAGGACTCCCGCGGTGGAAGGGACACCGCGAGGGGATGAAGGCCGTGCGGCGATGCGTGGAGGGCTCCCTCCAGGCCGGCATTTCCCATCTGACCCTGTATGCCTTCTCCCGGGAGAACTGGGACCGTCCCGCGGCAGAGGTTCGTGCTCTGATGGCGCTGCTCGTGGAATTCGTGGAGCGGGAGGCCGAGGACCTGGTCGCGAACGGAGTCCGAGTCACCGTGTTCGGCGATCGTGAACGTCTGTCGTCCGAGGCCAGGCGTTCGGTCGAGACCCTCGAACGTACGACGTCGTCGGGCAACGCTCTGCGGCTGAATCTGGCGATCAGCTACGGAGGACGGGACGAAATCCTGGGAGCGGTGCGCCGCCTCGCGGAGGAGGCGGCGAACGGCAGCCTCGAGCCTTCGGAGATCGATGCCCGCACCTTCGAGAGCCATCTGCAGACAGCCGGAATCCCCGATCCGGATCTCCTGATCCGAACCTCGGGTGAGATGCGGATTTCGAACTTTCTCCTCTGGCAGATCGCGTACTCCGAGCTCTACGTGACGCCGGTCCTGTGGCCGGCGTTCGGGGAGCGGGAGCTGTACGAGGCAATTCTCGAGTACCGGCGCAGAGAACGACGCTTCGGGCGCGTCGGGGCCTGAGAGCGGGGGAGATCACGATGGCATCCGAGCTGACGAAACGGCTGATCGTAGCCGCGATTGGAATCCCGCTGTGTCTCGCCGTGGCATGGATCGGGGGCTGGGTCTTCGCCGCCGGGCTCGGAGTGCTCGCCTGGCTCGCCGTCGGCGAGATCGGGGCGATGTTCGGTGAGCGATCCGACCCGTTGCTGAGCCGGGTCGCCGCGTTCCTCGCCGGGCTGTTTCCGCTCGCCGCGCTCGTTGCCGGCCCCGGCGCCGCCGGCTGGCTGGCGGTGGGCTGCCTTCTCACGCTGCTGGGAATCGCCGCTCTCCGTATACCGCCTCCGGAGATGCCGTTCCAGACGGCGGCTCTCTTTTTCACCGCGAGCTTCTACGTCGGCGGGCTGATCTCCTTCGGAGTTCCGCTGCGAGAGTCGCTCCCGGGCCGTCTCGAAGGCACGCTGCTCTTCTTCCTGCCCGTGGTCGTGACCTGGGTCGTGGATACGGCGGCCTATACGGGAGGGCGAGCCCTGGGGCGCCGGAAGATGGCTCCTGCCATCAGCCCGAACAAGACGGTCGAGGGCGGGGTCTCCGGCTTGCTCGCCGGCCCGGTCGCTGCCCTCGTCTGGACCCGGTTCGCGCTGCCCGATGTGCTCACCGTTGCCGGGACGGGCCGGATCGCACTGCTCGGGCTGCTTCTCGCGGCCGCCGCGATTCTGGGCGACCTGGTAGAGTCGTCGCTGAAGCGGGAGTGCGGGGTCAAGGACTCCTCGCAGCTCCTGCCGGGGCACGGGGGGTTGCTGGACCGGATGGACTCGCTGCTATGGACGATTCCCGTCGCCTGGTTCTTTCTCCACTTCTTCACGCGGGTCGGATGATCGCCGGAAGATCGGGCGTCGTTCTGCTCGGCGCGACGGGATCGATCGGCCGTTCCACGCTCCGGGTGATCGATCGACATCGGGATCGGTTCCGGGTCGTCGCGATGACCGCGGGGAGCCGGGCCGAGGCGCTGGACGAGCTCGCCGTTCAGACGGACCCCGATTACGTGGTTGTCGCTCGCCGTCCCTCCGGCGCGTTCAAGGCCCGTTGGGCCGGCGAATGGCGGTTCGGCCGGGAGGCGCTCGCGGAGGCCGCCGCCGACCCGCAGGCGGAACTCGTGGTCAACGCACTCGTCGGATACGCCGGCCTCGAGTCCACGCTGGCCGCCCTGCGCGCGGGTCATCGACTCGCCCTCGCCAACAAGGAGTCTCTCGTCGCCGGTGGCGAGCTGGTGCTGACTGCGTGGCGTGACGGGCACGGCGATCTCGTGCCTGTGGACAGTGAGCACAGCGCGATCCACCAGTGCCTCGCCGGACGACCGGCAGCTGAAGTCAGCCGATTGATCCTGACGGCATCGGGTGGCCCGTTTCGGGAATTGCCGGCGGACCGATTCGCAGCCATCCGTCCCGAGGACGCACTGGCCCATCCGACCTGGAGCATGGGCGACAAGATCACGATCGATTCAGCCACCATGGCCAACAAGGCGCTCGAGGTGATCGAGGCCCACCTGCTGTTCGGAGTGCCGTACGACAGGATCGAAATCGTCGTGCACCCCAGCTCCATCGTGCATTCGTTCGTGGAGTTTCGCGACGGATCGACGATGGCCCAGATGGGACGACCCTCCATGGAGGTCCCGATTCTGTACGCGCTCAGCGGACCCGAGCGCCTGCCTGACGAGTTCCGCCCCTTCGATCCGATCTCGGACGGACCTCTCGAGTTCCAGGCGCTGCGCTCGGCGCAGTTCCCGATGTTCGGACTCGGCGTAGCGGCGGGGCGTCAGGGAGGTACCCAGCCGGCCGCCTACAACGCGGCCAACGAGGTCGCCGTCAGGGCGTTTCTGGATCGCCGGCTCTCCTTTCCCGGGATCGCCGGCGTCGTGGAGGAGGTCCTCGAACGGATGAGCGCGCGTCCGGTGAAGTCCATCGAGGATGTCGAGGCGGCGGACTTCGAGGCGAGAGCGCTGGCCCGCGAAGCCGTTCACCGGGTTCGTTGAGAGAGATGGCGGCTCCCGGGCTCGATCCGGGCCGTGAGGCCATTCTCGCGTCGGCAGGAACCGAGGAGATTCTGCGGGGTGCTACTTCCGCTGGGCCGCCGGGCGCATGCTCTGGAGGCGGACCTGCCGGGTCTCGAAACGATTACGACGGAAGAGGCGAATGCTGACGACCATCCTGGCCACTGCCCTGGTACTGGGCGTTCTGATCCTGGTCCACGAACTCGGACATTTCTGGGCGGCAAAACTGGTGGACATCGAGGTCTCGCGGTTCTCGATCGGGTTCGGACCGAAGATCGCGGGATTCACGCGGGGGGAGACCGAGTACGTCCTCTCGGCGTTGCCGCTCGGCGGCTACGTGAAGATGGAGGGAATGGCCGACGAGGAGGTCACTTCCGCTCTCGAGGGAGAATCGTCCCACGAGACCCGCGCTCCGTCGCCGAGGGACTTCGATGCCAAGCCCCTCTGGGCCCGCTTTTTCGTGATCTCGGCCGGCGTACTGATGAATCTCCTGTTCGCCGTGGTCGCGTTCGGCTTCCTCGCTCACGAGCGCGGCATTTATCTGCCGATCATCGACGAGGTGACGGAAGGGACACCGGCGTTCGCCGTCGGACTCCAGCCCGGGGACGAGATTCTGGCGATCGATGGCCGGCAGATCGAAGACGCGGGACAGGTCGGCCGGACCGTCTACACGCGAGCGGGGGAAGAACTGACCTTGAGCGTCCGCCGCGGGGAGGAAACGTTCGAGCTTTCCGTGGTTCCGGAGACCATGCGCGAGTACGACGACATCGCCCGCGACACGGTCGAGTACGGCCAGATCGGCGTGAGGTTCTCCACGGGAGACGACGCGTATCGTCCTCTGGGCGTCGGGCAGTCGATCGTTGCGGGTTTCGACGAGACGGGCGAGTGGATCGCCGAGGTCGCGACCTTCTTCGGGCGCCTGGTCACGGGCAGGAGCTCCCCCAAGGAGCTCGGAGGGCCGATCGTGATCGGCCAGCTGTCCGGCGAGTTCGCGCGCGCCGGATTCTGGCCGCTGCTGAATTTCATGGCGATCATCAGCGTCAACCTCGCCGTGCTCAACCTGCTTCCGATTCCGGTGCTCGACGGCGGACATCTGGTCTTTCTCGCGATCGAGGGCTTGCGAGGAGGCAGACCGGTGAGCGTGGAGCAGCGCCTCCGCTTCTCGCAGATCGGTATGCTCCTCGTGCTGGGCCTCATGGTGTGGGCCTTCGCCTACGACATCATGCGGCTGGTCGGCGCCTGAGACCCCCCGCTCGCGATGCCTGAACGGCCCGGGTCAGCGGCCGCCGAAGAGTGAGAGCTGGGGGCCGGTTCCGAGGGCCCGCGCGACGAGCTGGCCGATCTCGACCGACGCCGAGGGACGTGTCTGGCCCGCCACGCCGATCCGGCCCCGGTACCCGCGCTTCCGGAGAGCGCCGCCAACCGTCGCTCGCGCCAGTCGCGGATCGTTGCATTCCTGGCTCAAGTGGGCGAGCAGGATTCCCCCCATCTCCGGGTGCATCAGTTCCTTCGCGAAGTCACCGGCGAGGTGATTCGACAGGTGTCCCCGACTGCCGCCGATCCGCTGCTTGAGAGACCACGGATAGGGAGCTTCCCGGAGTCGGACCTCGTCGTGGTTCGCTTCGAGCACGAGGAAATGGCAGCCGGTCATGGCGGCCCGGACTGGTGCCGTGGCCCTGCCGAGATCGGTCGCCACGCCTGCGAGCAGTCCGCTCTCCTGCTCCCGGATCGTCACCGCCACCGGGTCGGCCGCATCGTGGCAGGTCGGAACGGCGTGGATTTCCAGGCTCCCGATCCGGAACCGGCTCCCGGCGGGGAAGTGCTCGATCGACTCCTGTCCGTGGAGCAATCCGTCACAGGCCTCGGCCGTTCGTTGGGTCATGAACAGCGGCCATCCCCACCTCCGGGCGGCCACGCCGATCCCCGCCGTGTGATCCCTGTGCTCGTGCGTTACGACGACGGCATCGATCTCCTCGGGTCGTCGACCGAGGTCTGCCAGCCGCCGGGCCAGCTCTGACCCGCTGAATCCCGCGTCCACCAGGATCCGCGTCGAGTTCGATTCGACGAGAACGGAGTTGCCCCGGCTCCCGCTTCCCAGTGTGGCGATCTTCAAGTGGAATCCCCGCTCCGGGACCGGTCCCAGCAGGCTCCCAGCCATTCACGGACCTCGGAACCGGCCTCGAGGCCCCGCCGGGCCAGTACCACGGCGGCCGTGTCGAGAAAACGCTCCCGGGCGTAGACCGGGGCGTCCTCGGCGTGTCCCCATGCGAAGGGTGGAATCCACTTCGGGGGCGGGTGAGCTCCGAACAGGTTCGCGCCCGCACCCACCACCGTGCCCGTGTTCAGCATGGTCCCGATGGCCGACTTGGCATGGTCACCGATCAGGCAGCCCAACTTGACCAGGTGCGTCTCGACCTCTCCATTCGGGCCTCCCAGCCGCACCGGACCGTAGTTGTTCTTCAGGTCGCTGTTGGTCGTGAGAGCACCCAGATTGACCCACCGCCCGAGCATGGCATGACCGAGGAACCCATCGTGCGCCTTGTTGGAATGACCGATCACGATGCACTCCTCGATCTCTCCCCGAAGGTAGGAGAGCGGACCGGCGGAAAGGCACTCGAAGGAGCCTCCGAGCAGTCGGGACCTCTCACCTGCGTGCAGTGGACCCGCCAACCGGGCGCCCGCCCGCACTTCGACCCCGGGGTCGAGCCGGATGCCTCCGTGACGCGTATCGAAGAAGACGCCGGGCTCCACGGTCACTCCCTCCGCGAGAACCAGCGGACCCTCGCCGGTACGGTAGCTGCCCGAAGGCAGGGGACTCGACGGGCCGGTAGCCAGGTCCGCCGTCAGTCGATCGGGGTTTCGCTCGATCAGGTCCCACACGTGCGTCAAACGCGAGCCGGCCAGCTCGACTTCCCCGAATCCCGGCAGCTCGCCGGGCTCCCGGAACCAGGACGCCTGCGGCGCTTGCCATCCGTCGGGAATCCACGCACCCACGGGTTCGCCATCGACGACGAGCAGGCTCGCGCCCCGCGCTTCGATCGCGGACCACCGGCTTCCGGTCGATGGCACGAACCGGGAGCTCAAGAACAGTCGATCGCCGTCCCGCAGGTCCCGCGTGCTCCCGGCGGGATCTGCATCGCGATCGAGCACCTGCGGGGCGCCCGGTTCGCGAAACGACGTCAGCCAGGCCCGTGAAATCGTCGCCGTCACGCGGTGGCCGGAAAACGCCTCGATGCGTTCCCGCAGCAGGCAATCTCCGAAACGGAGTTCGCCGCCAGGACGCGTCAGGGCGAACGGGTGCCACTCGTCTGTCGGTGCTTCGTCGAAGAGATAGACCCTCACGCGGTCCGCCTTCATGTTCGATCGAGAAATGTAATAAGTCGCTTGAGATCTGATGCCATATTCTTATGCATGACAAGCACTTCCGTGCCAGATCTCACTACGACGAGATCGTGTACGCCGAAGAGCCGTACGGGTCCATCCTCGGCCCAGACGACGTTGTTCGACCCCTCGAGAATCGAGGCCTCACCGACCACCACGTTCCCCTTCTCGTCGTCGTCGCGGGTACGAGCGACGGCCGACCACGTGCCCACGTCATCCCAAGAGAAGCTCGCCCGTGCGACCTCGACCCGGTCGGATCTCTCGAGCACTCCGACGTCCACACTGACCGGCTCCACCGCACCAAAGAATCCCTCGGGATCTCCACGGTCCAGAAACGGAAGAGCGGGCTTCAATTCGGGAGCGTGGCGCTCGGCGGCCTCCAGAAAATCGCGAGCCCGCCACACGAAGATCCCCGAATTCCAGAGGAAGCGCCCCGAAGCCACGTACGCGGACGCGGTCTCCGCGTCCGGCTTTTCGTGGAATCGCACAACCGAGCTCACGCCCTCGGACAACTCCTCGCCGGTCTCGATGTACCCGTAACCCGTTTCCGGGCGATCCGGCTCGATGCCGAGGCAGACCAGGCCATGCCTCGCCGCCGCGGCCCGGCAGGCCCTGTCGATCGTTTCCGCGAAAGCCTCGAAGGGCTGAATCACATGATCGGAATGGAGCGAGATCATCAACGCCCCGGGCTCCTTACGCTCGATCTCGTGCGCGGCCCATGCCAGTGCCGGGCCCGTGCTGCGCGCTACCGGTTCGATCAGAAAGGCCTCGTTCTCCAGGTCCGGTACGGCGCGCCGGAAAGGATCCACGAGGCCCCGTCCGGTCAGGATCCGCACCCGCTCGGGGCCCACGAGACGCCGGGCCCGTTCCACGGTCTCCTGAATCATCGGGCGTTCCCCTCCCAGGGGAAGCAACTGCTTCGGACGGGCCGGCGTGGAGGCGGGCCAGAAGCGGGAACCGATCCCGCCGGCAAGGATCACGGCGTAACGGCCGGGCTGCTGCGAATCAGACTCGGACATTCGGATCCGGGGTCGGGGAGGAAGTGTCGCCGGATGCCCTCGAGACACCGGCTTTCGACCTCGCGTACGGGGCGAAGTCTGCTATTATACCCGGCATTCGGGCAACCCGGACACAGGGAGAAGAGGCGGTAACGATGGCATATGCGAAATGGAGCGCGGCTTTCGTGGTCTCGGCCGCGTTCCTCGCGGCATGCGGGGACTCCACCGAGCCGAGGCAGATCCCGCTCCCGGAGGAGGCGACGCAGGCGACGGTCGCCGACTTTCTGACCGGCGACATCCTGGATCCTTCAGCATTCGACGTGATCGCGCGAAACGTGGTGCGAACCGACCAGGTGAGCGGTTGGGACTTCGTGTATCTGCGGGACGAAGAGCTCGGTCCGACGCTGGTGACCCGCGGATCGTACATCCTCGAGGAAGACGAGCAGTCGGGCGTTCAGGTCGTGGCAGTGGCTTTCGATGACCTTCGCGAAGCCCCGGAGTCCGGGTACGTCACGAGCGAGCCGATACCGATATCAGAGGGCGCGGTGTTCGTCACGCGAAGTCGCGAGGACGACGCGTTCGGCAATCTCCGGTGCCGGTACTTCGGGAAGTTCTCGGTCGACGAGATCGATGAGGAGCTCGGCCTGATGACGTTCAGTCACCTGATCAATCCGAATTGCGAGAGCCGGAACCTGGATCCCGCGAGCAATCCGTGATCGACATCCGGTCCCTGAGGGACGATCCCGATTCGGCGCGAGCGGCCCTGGCGCGGCGGTCGGACGATTCCATCGACGCACTGCTCGACGGCGTGATCGAGACCGATCGACGCAGGCGTGAACTTCTCGGAGAAGTGGAAGCGCTGAAACAGCAGCGCAACGAGACGTCCCGGGAGATCGGAGAGCGGAAGCAGCGTGGCGAGTCGGCCGAAGAGCTGATGTCCGCCATGCAGTCCGTCGCAGAGCGGATTCGAAGCCTCGACGGCGAGCTGTCCCGGGTCGAAGAGCTCCAGCGTACCGCGTTGCTCCAGATTCCGAATTACCCGGATCCGAGGGTCCCTCCGGGCGGTGAGGGAGAGTACGAAATCGTCGGCGAGTGGGGTGCGCCACGAGCTGTCCGCGAGGACGATCAGCCGCACTGGCAGTCGGGCCGGGATCTGGGCCTGCTGGATCTGGAGCGGGGCGCAAAGATCGCCGGCTCGGGATTTCCCCTGCTCGTCGGAGACGGAGCCCGGCTGAATCGGGCATTGATCCAGTTCATGCTGGATCTGCACACAGGGGAGCACGGCTACCTCGAGGTCGCGCCTCCCTTTCTGGTCAACCGGGACAGCCTGCTGGGAACCGGACAGCTTCCCAAATTCGAAGACGACCAGTATCGAACCGTTCCCGATGACCTGTTCCTCGTTCCGACCGCCGAGGTCCCGGTCACGAATCTGCACCGGGACGAGATCCTCGCGGGCTCGGACCTGCCGCTGGCCTACGTGGCCTACACCCCGTGCTTTCGGCGCGAGGCGGGTGCGGCGGGGCGTGACACGCGAGGTCTGCTGCGGGTCCATCAGTTCGACAAGGTCGAGCTCGTCCGATTCACGCACCCCGACGCGTCGGTCGACCAGCTGGAGCTGCTGACGAGGCATGCCGAAAGCGTGCTCGAAAGACTCGAACTGCCGTTTCGGAGAATCCTGCTTCCGGCGGGGGACCTGGGATTCGCCAATGCGATCACCTACGATCTCGAGGTCTGGTCGCCGGGGGTCGAGAAGTGGCTGGAAGTCTCGAGCTGCTCGTCCTATACGGACTTCCAGGCCCGACGGGCCGGGATTCGTTACCGGGATTCGGATTCGGGGAAGCCGAAATTCGTGCACACGCTGAACGGATCGGGAGTCGCGCTCGCGAGGACCCTCATAGCCCTTCTGGAGAATCGACGGGAGCCGGACGGTTCGGTCACGATTCCTGATGCGCTCCGGCCGTACACGGGGTTCGATCGGCTCGGAGTGTCGTGAGCGGAAGCGTTCCGACCGGTCGACGGGCCGTCCCCGTCGCCGTCTTCCTGCTGTTCGTGGCGGTACTCGTCTCCTACCTGGTCTATACCTCTCAGATCGCCGAAGAGCTTCGTCACGACGCAGCGGTGTTCAGCCGGATCTACTTTCAGACCGTTCAGGCGGCAGCATCTCCCGAGGGGTTCACGCCCGAAGGGGAGTTCGCGCTCCTGCGACAGCTCTACGCCCTGGGCATTCCGGTGATCCAGACCGACCTCGAAGGGGAACCGACCCTGACGGTCAACCTCCCCTTCGAGGCAGATCTGGAGAATCCGGCGGACCGGGCCCGTGTGAGGGCGTACGTCGGGCGACTGGACGAGGAGAATCCCCCCCACGTCGACGGCGAGGCGGGATTCGTCGTGCACTACGGCGAACCGGCGTTCCTGCGCCGCCTGCGGTGGATTCCGTGGCTGCAGGCCATTCTGCTGCTGACCGTCGCCGGGATCGGCGCCTGGATCGTACGTACGTCGAACCTGGCGGAGCGTGAACGGATCTGGTCGGGAATGGCGAGGGAGTCGGCTCACCAGATGGGCACGCCGCTCAGTTCCCTCGTGGGCTGGCTCGAGTTGCTGCAGGCGGACAATCTCGGGGCGAGCGGAAGTATCGATCTGGGTGACTCCGCCGTGGATATCCACGAGGAGATGCGTCACGACCTGCTCCGACTCGAGAAGGTCTCACGACGCTTCGAGGCGATCGGGCGCACGCCGGAGCTTCGTCCTGTGGACGTGACCGAACTGCTGCGCAACCTGTCACGGTACTTCGAGGCGCGCATTCCCACCCTCGGCGGTCGGATACGACTGGAGACAGAGCTTCCCGAAATCTCTCCGGTCGTTCAGGGCAACGAGACGCTGCTCGAGTGGGCCTTCGAGAACCTCCTGAAGAACGCGCTCGATTCGTTGGCCGGTAGCGAGGGGAGGATCCGGATCTCGTACGGCGGAGTCTCGGGAGGACGGGCCCTCTACCGGGTCGCGGACGACGGGGAAGGGGTGCCGGAGCATCTGCGTGCTTCGCTGTTCGATGTCGGAGTCACCACCAAACAGGGCGGCTGGGGCGTGGGACTGTCGTTGGCGCGGCGCATCATCGTCGAGGTGCACGGGGGGGCGCTGCGTCTCGAAGAGTCCGACAGAGGAGCGGTCTTCGCGCTCGAACTGCCGCTGGCGGAGACTCCCCGATGACGATCGCTCTCAATCCGGAACAGCAGGCGGCGGTAGAGCATGGTGAGGGTCCATTGCTGGTTCTGGCGGGAGCCGGCTCCGGGAAGACCCGTGTACTGACGGCACGCGTGGCCCGTCTGGTGTCGCGGCAGGGGGTCCCACCCCGGCGCATTCTCGCCGTCACCTTCACCAACAAGGCGGCCGGTGTGATGCGGGAACGGATCGCGGAGCAGCTCGGAGAGGACCCCCGCGGCCTCTGGGTCGGCACCTTTCATTCGATCTGCGCCCGTCTGCTCCGCCGTGAGGGGGACCGTCTTCCCCGGGGATCGCGTTTCACCATCTACGACGAGGATGATGCGCGTCGGACTCTGAAGCGAGCGATGGAAGAGGTGGATCTCGATCCCTCCAGATGGACGCCGAACGCCCTGCGGGCGCGAATTTCAGAAGCCAAGAATGCCCTCATCGGTCCGGACGAATATACGGAGCAGGCCTTCGATCTGATGTCGCGCGCCGTCGCGAGGGTCTACCCGGTATACGAGAAGATCCTGGTTCGTTCCAGCGCCTACGACTTCGACGATCTGCTGGTCCACGCGGTGCGCCTTCTCGAGGACCATGCCGACATCGGCGAACGGTACGCGGAGAGGTTCCTGCACGTGCTGGTGGACGAATACCAGGACACGAACCATGCCCAGTATCGCATGGTCCGCCGTCTGGCGCAGGGACACGGGAACGTATGTGTAGTCGGCGACGACGATCAGTCGATCTACGGATGGAGGGGAGCCGACGTCCGGAATATCCTCGATTTCGAACGGGACTTCGGTGGAGCGGCGGTGGTTCGTCTCGAGGAGAACTATCGATCCACTCCATCGATCCTCGAAGTCGCGAACGCGGTCATCTCTCACAATCGTTCGCGGAAAGAAAAGCGACTCCGCACCGCGCGACCCGCCGGAGAACCGGTCACCGTGATGCGCTTCGCCGACGAGCGAGCCGAAGCGGCATGGGTGGTGGGCGAGCTGGAGCGCAGCAGTGGAGGGTTCCGACCGGATGAGGCCACGATTCTGTACCGGACGAACGCGCAGTCACGTCCCTTCGAGGATGCGTTGCGACGGGCAAGGCTGCCGTACCGGATCGTGGGAGGCGTTCGTTTCTACGATCGACGCGAAATCAAGGATGTCTTCGCCTACCTCCAGCTGGTCGTGAATTCCGCGGACGAGGCGGCATTCTCCCGTGCGGTATCCTGGCCGCGTCGGGGCGTAGGGTCGGTCACGCTGGAGAAGCTCCGGCGCGCGGCGTCGGAGAGGCGAATCACTCTGCTCGAGGCGGCCGAGAGAGCAACGGAGTTCGAGGAGATGCCGCGCGCAGGGGCTTCCGCACTGCAGGAGTTCGCATCCGGGATCTCCGCGCTCTCGGAGCTCGCCGTGGAAGCCGACTGCGAGGAGGTGATCCGGGAGTGCATCCGCAGCTTCGGACTCGTCCAGGCGCTGGAGCCGGAGGACGACGGGGCCGATCGTATCGCCAACCTCACGGAACTGCTCGCGGCGGCCTCGGCCTTCGATCCCGCCGAGGTCCTCGATGGCGTCGAGGGTGCGACAGATCTCGAACTGTATCTGCAGGCAGCCGCTCTGCGCGCCGATATCGACGAATACAACGAATCGGCGCCCGGCGTCACGTTGATGACGCTTCACAACGCCAAAGGCCTGGAGTTTCCGGTCGTCTATCTCGTCGGACTGGAAGATGGCCTCTTCCCGCTCTCCCGGGCGATGGAAAGCGAGGACGAGCTGGAGGAGGAGCGCCGGCTGTTTTACGTGGGAGTCACACGGGCCGAGGACCGGCTCGTGATGACCCACGCTCAGAGTCGTTGGCGCTACGGAAGCGAACAGAGAGCCGTGCCCTCGCAATTCCTTGCGGAACTGCCCGATGGGCCGGTTCAGCGGCACTGGTCCGCGGCGACCGGGTCCACGGGCCGCCGCGGGAGGCGGACGGGACGTGCGGAAAAGAGTCCGCCTCGCCCGACTCCGGATCTTTCGACAGGTGATTGGGGCTGGCGCCGACCACAGACCGGTCCCGCGAAGGCAAAGGCAGCTTCCGGAGTCCACTACGATTACACGGATTCGCAGGAGGAATTGCGCCTGAATTCGGGCGCACGAGTCGTGCATCCGGAATTCGGGGAAGGGGAGGTCCTTTCGACCAGCGGTCGGGGAACCGCTCTGAAGGCGGAGATCGACTTCGGGGATGCGGGTGTCCGCAAGGTCATGGTGGCGCATGCGGGTCTGCGTCCTCTCTGACAGGCTCACGATGAAAGCAGACACGTGGAGAGAGTGAATGACGGTGTGGTCAGGATCTGTTTCGGAATCGCCTTGCTCGCCGGAGCGTGCGACGTGAGCCCGCCCGTCGAGCCCGACCGGATATTCGTGGGAGGCACAATCTGGACGGCGGACGTGCACCTGCCGACCGTCGAGGGGATCGCTCTCCACGGCGATACGATCCTCGCCGTCGGCACCGAATCCGAGATCCGCGGACTGGCAGGCCCGGCCACCGAAACCGTCGAGCTCGGGGGCCGATTCCTCATGCCGGGCTTCATCGATACGCACACGCACTTTCTCGAGGGGGGATTCCGTCTCGCCTCGGTGAACCTCCGGGGGGCGGAAACGCCCGAGGAGTTCGCCCGAATTCTGCACGAGTTCGCCCGCACTGTGCCGCCGGGAACCTGGATCCTGGGCGGCGACTGGGACCACGAGCTATGGGGCGGAGCGCTGCCCGACCGCAGCTGGATCGATGCGGCGACGCCCGACCACCCGGTCTTCGTGTCGCGGCTCGATTGGCACATGGCGCTCGCGAACACCCTCGCGCTGGAGCGCGCGGGCGTGGCTCCCGGAACTCCCGATCCGGCCGGAGGCGAGATCGTTCGGGACGCGGATGGCCGACTCACCGGCGTGCTCAAGGACGAGGCGATGTCTCTCGTGGACGCGGTCATTCCCGAGCCGTCCGACGTCGAGCGCGATTCGGCGCTGACCGCGGCCATGAGGCACGCGGCGACCCTGGGTGTGACGAGCGTGCACGACATGGGCGACTGGGCGGGTCTGGCTACGTATCGACGTGCGCGGCAGCGCGGCGATCTCACGCTTCGAGTCCGGGCCTTCGTTCCACTTTCTACCGTCGACCGACTGGCCACGTTCGTGGAGGAGGAGAACGGAACCGGAGATGACTGGCTGAGCTGGGGCGGACTGAAGGGCTTCGTCGACGGTTCCCTCGGTTCGGCGACCGCGCTGTTCTTCGAGCCATACCTCGACGCCTCCGAGACCCGGGGTCTCAGGGTGACGCCTGTCGCCGATCTCGAGGCGGCGGTGCGTCGTGCGGATGCGGCCGGGCTCCAGGTGGCCATCCACGCGATCGGCGACCGTGCGAATGCCGAGCTCCTGGACATGTACGCCTCGATCTTCGCCGGAACATCAGGGAGGGACCGCAGATTCCGGATCGAGCACGCGCA
>JARRPA010000008.1:0-14425 GCA_037383305.1 Gemmatimonadota bacterium
CCAGACCGTGTGCGGCAACTGCCACGCTCAGCCGCAGGCGCAGTGGAGCGGCACCAAGCACGCGGGCGCGTGGGAGACGCTGCAGGAGAGCGGACACGCCCAGGAGTTCTGCGAAGAGTGTCATAGCGTGTCCGAGCTGGGCAACGCGGCCACCGACCCGAGCGGCTACACCTCGACCGGCGCGACCCGTTACCAGGACGTCCAGTGCGAGAGCTGCCATGGGGCGGGGGCCGAACACGCGGCCGATCCGCAGGCCATACAACCCACGCCGGCGATCAGCGTATTCGCCTCGGATGGGACCACCTATCAGAACTGCGCGGAGTGCCACAACGGCACCCACCACCCGTTCGTCGAGCAGTGGTCGCTCTCGGGCCATTCCCAGGTCGTAGGCTTCGCGGCCGATCGCGTAGAATGCGCCGGCTGCCACCGAGGCCAATCGACGCTGCTGGAGTGGGGCGTCCGCTCCAACTACGCGGAACGCGACTCGGAGGAGCCGCTTCCGGTCGTATGCAGCGTATGTCATTCGGCCCACGACGGAACCCTCACGGCGCAGTTGAGATTTCCGGTGGAGACGTCCAGCATCGAACTTCACCTCTGCGCCCGCTGTCACAATCGGCGCTCGGTGCCCGTTCCGGATGACGCTCATGGCCTGGAACCGCACGCGCCGGAATCGGAGCTCGTCAAGGGCGAGGCCGGATGGTTCCCGCCGGGCTCGGGAATCGCTCCAGGCTCGATCATCACCTCGCACGGGTCGGAGGCGAATCCCACGCTGTGCGCCAAGTGCCACGTGGAGGCGTTCGCGGTCACCGACTCTGAGACGGGTGACTTCGTCTTCCAGGCGGTCGGCCACACGTTCCAGGCGATTCCCTGCCTGGACGAGACCGGAGCTTCCAGGCGGTCGGCCACACGTTCCAGGCGATTCCCTGCCTGGACGAGACCGGAGTCCCGGACGGAACGACGGATTGCGGGATTGAACTTGCCGATCGTAGCTGGAGCGGCTGCACCGGCGCCTGTCATACCAGTGACGAGCAGGCGCAGGGCCTGCTGAATTTCAAGGTGAACCAGGTCGAGCCTCTCACCGAGGAGCTGATCGCGCTCCTGGAGCTGGTGGACCCGAACCTCGACGAGGAGGGCGGCGAGATCGATGCCGCCAATCCGTCGTTCACGGTGGCCGAGGGCGCCTTCTTCAACTACAACCTCGCGCTTCATGGCGGAGATGTGAAAGGCTCTGCGATTCACAACCCCCTGCTGATTCCGGCGCTTCTCGAGGCCAGCATCCAGGCAGTCGAAGACGAGTACGAGGTCTCGCTGCCGTGATGGACCCGGAGGCGGAAGCGGGCGAGACCGCGCGCGGCGTCCGCAGCTCATCCGGCCGGCGTGGATGGAGTTTCACCGCGTCGGCCGCGGTGTTTTCTGCCGTGTTCGCTTTCGGCTCCGTCCCTTCGATCACGGCGCAGGAGGTTGCCGGCGCCGGCGGTAACCCGTGCATGCAGTGTCACGACGACATCGCGTCGCAGGCCGGAATCTGGAACGGCAGACGATTTGCCCACACTCCGCACGTGAGCCGTGCCAATCTCGACTGCACGTTCTGTCATACACCGATCGAGAATCACGGAGGCATGAAGCTGCAGGGCGTAGGTGCCTGTAACGACTGCCACCACAACCGCACCTCCGGTGCGAGCTGTTCCCGCTGCCACGAGGGAGGCGTCGGCGCGCCGAAGGGGATCATCGAGCATGCAATCGGTGATTTCGACCACACCCACCATACGGCGGCCGGTCTGACGTGCACGACCTGCCATGCGGGCTCGACGATGTCCGCGGTGAAGGTCCAGTGCATGGCCTGCCACGAGTCGCATCACCGGCCGGATGCGAACTGTCTGGCCTGTCACAAGCCGGGACCGACACCGGAGCATCCGAATCAGGTGCACCTCGACGGGTGCGTCGCTTGCCATGGGGACGCCGCGGCCTGGATCCGCACCTGGACGCGCGAGACCTGTACCGTCTGCCACACCGGCCGGACGTCCCACTACCCGGATCGCCCCTGCGCCGTGTGCCATTTAGTCCCGGAGATTCCGACAGCCGACGGCGCGTAGTACGGGAGTCCCTCACCTGAAGCATAGTTCGTAGAAACAGAAACGGCCCGGACTTCCGGTGCGTTTCCGCTCCCTGAACGACGAGCCATCGAATCGCGTCTCCCTCCTGCGGCTGCAGCGCCACGGGCACGATTGGTGCTGGATTCCTGCACGGCCCAAACGGAGGAATCCAACTGATGTCGAGCATAGAACGTCTCCGGATCGCCCTCGCTGTCCTGCTGTTTGCCCTGGCGGCCGGCGTACCGGACGTCGCCGCCCAGGAAGAAGCTCCCTGCCTGATGTGCCACGGCACGGCATCGAACTTCGCGGGGCAATCCGATTCGGCTTCTCTCGTGGTCACCTCAGAGGAGTTCGAGGCGTCGGTTCACGGCGAGGCGGGAATGCCCTGCACGAGCTGTCATGCAGGCCTGAAGTTCCCGCACCCCGAGGACCCGCCCGTCGTGAATTGCAGCGCCTGTCACGCGGGGATCGCCGAGCAATACGAGTCGAGCCTGCACGGGTTCGCCCGCGAGCGCGGGAACATGGCTGCGCCGACCTGCATCGACTGCCATGGGGTCCACGACATCCTCCACAGCACCGACCCGCGTTCCAAAGCCAGCCATGCGAACACGGCCCGTCTGTGCGCCGAATGCCACAGCGCCGACTTTTCCGGCGATTCGGGGGGCGGGCTCGCGCCGCCGCGGATCTTCCAGGCATTCGAGTCGTCGGTGCACGGACTGAACGAGGAGACGGGAGCGGCCAACTGCACGGACTGCCACGGCGTCCACGACATGCGTGGACCGCTGGACGCGAGGTCGAAGGTGAACCGCGCCAACGTGGCGACCACGTGCGGCGCCTGCCACACGGACGTGATCGGGAAGTGGAAGGCGTCGATTCATGGCCAGGCGTTCGAGGCCGGCTACGGAGACAGTCCGACCTGCACGGACTGTCACGGCGAGCACCACATCCTGGCGGCCGACGATCCGGATGCGCGCACGAGCGATGCGCACCTGGCGATCGATCTCTGCGCCGACTGCCACAACGACCCGGAGATCATTCAGAAGTATGGTCTGCAAGAGGGCGTGGTCGGCTCCTACGTGGACAGCTATCACGGATGGGCGACCCGCTTGAGCCACGGTCACGTCGCAACGTGCGTGAGCTGTCACACGGCGCATGCCGTACTGCCGGAGGACAACCCGGCGTCGACCGTCAGTTCTCAGAACGTGGTCGGCACGTGCCAGCACTGTCACCCGCGGGCGAATGAGGAGTTCGCGGAGAGCTACAACCACGTCTCTGCGTCGATCGAGACGAACCCGGTGAACCGGATCCTGCGCACGATCTACGTGTGGCTCATCGTAGGCGTGATCGGAGGCATGTTCGTTCACAACGCGATCATCATGTTCAAGTTCCTGCGGGATGCGCGCCGGCGTCACGTCTCGCAGCCGGCCTTCCAGCGATTGAGCCGCTCGTTCGTGGCGCAACACGTCGTGCTCATCCTCTCCTTCGTCGTTCTCGTCCTCACCGGCTTCGCTCTGCGCTATCCGGACGCGTGGTGGGTGCGCGGGCTCGCTTCGATCGGATTCGACGAGGTGATCCGCGGCACGATTCATCGGGTCGCGGGAGTGATCCTGATCGTCGGATCGATCTGGCACGTGATCTGGATCGCGCTGTACCGGCACGGCCGTCGCTTCATCCGCGACATGGCCCCCAGGCCATCGGACTTTTCCGAGCTGGCCACGAACGTCGGCTACCATCTCGGCGTCACTCCGAAGCCGGCGCGATTCGCCCGCTTCGGGTACATCGAGAAGGCCGAGTACTGGGCCCTCGTCTGGGGAACCGCCCTGATGGCGGTCACGGGCCTGATCCTCTGGTTCCCGACCGAGGTCACGACCTGGGCACCGGCGTGGATCGTATCGGCGTCGCAGACAGTGCATTTCTACGAGGCGTGGCTCGCGACCCTGGCGATCATCGTCTGGCACTTCTTCTTCGTCATCTTCCACCCCGACGCCTATCCGTTGAGCTTCACCTTTACGGACGGCCGAATGAGCGAGGAAGACGCGCGGCACCACCACCCCCGATGGTACGAGGCGGAAAAGGAAGCCGAGGCGCGCGGCGAGACGACCGTGTGAGTCGAAAGGACTCAACTGGCCGGACTCGCCCGAAGTCGCACTGTTTCGAGTCATAATGTCCCAACCGAACAGCGGTCGGACATCCATAACTCTTTGTCGCACATAGCGATGTGGAGATCGGCATCGTGTGTCCGGTTCTTGCACAAGGTCAGGGACGCCTCGGAGGTGTGCATGCCGGGGCCCCTGAATCGAAACGGAGAGCGAGACTTGATACTTCGAACGACCTCTGCCGCCTTGCTGCTCGGAGGCGTGCTATCGCTTGGATCCGCCGTTCTGTCGCCGCTGGAGGCACAGGACAGCGAGACCTGTCTGACCTGCCATGGTGATCCATCGCTCTGGGGCACCCGCGAGGACGCCGATCGTCTCGTCGTGGACGCGGAGGTGCTCGCCGGCTCGACGCACGCCGGACTGGAGTGCCTGAGCTGCCATCAGGGCATGACCTTTCCCCATTCCGCCGAGCGCCCGCCTGTCGCGTGCGCGAACTGTCACGGGTCGGAAGCGCGACAGCACGCGCAGTCCCTTCACGGAACCGCGGCAGCCAGGGGTGACCCGCTCGCGCCGACCTGCGCCGATTGCCACGGCACGCACGGAATCGTCAGCAGCGATGTGGAGCGCAGCCCGACATCGGTCGTGAACATCCCTTTCCTGTGTGGTGAGTGCCACCAGGAAGGTACCGAAGTCTCTGAGCGGCGAGAGATCTCCGAGGACCACATCCTCGAGAATTACTCGCTGTCGATCCACGGCGCGGGGCTGTTCCAGCAGGGCTTGCGGGTGACGGCGGTCTGCACCTCCTGCCATACCTCGCACTTCATCCTCCCGCACGAGGATCCGCGTTCGAGCATCAACAAGGACAACGTCGCCGAGACCTGCACGGCCTGCCACGCCATGATCGAGCAGGTCCACCGGCAGGTGATCGAAGGCGAGTTGTGGGAGAAGGAGCCGCACAAGATACCGGCCTGCGTGGACTGTCATCAGCCACACAAGATCCGGCGGGTGTTCTACGACACCGGCGTCGCGGTCGGCGAGTGCATGCAGTGCCACTCGGACCCCGACCTGACCGGCACGGACATCGTGACCGGTGACACGATCTCGATGTACGTAGACGAACAGGGCTACCACTCCGGCATGCATGCCACGACGGGCTGTGCACAGTGCCACGTGGACGTCACCGCGGTATTCGACGAACGTCCCTGTGAGACCGTGACCCAGGTCGTGGACTGCGCGATCTGTCACGCGGGTCCGGTCGAAGAGCACACGGCAGGGATTCACGGCCGACTCGCGGCCGCCGGTGACGTCAACGCGCCCACCTGCCTGGATTGTCACCAGAAGCATTCGACGACCGGCCAGACGCAGCCGGGGTCTCCGACATTCCCGCAGAACGTTCCGCAGCTCTGCGCCCGCTGTCACCGGGAAGGAGAGACCGTGGCGGCGCGGGTGGCCCACGACGTACCGATCGTCGAAAGCTACGAGATGAGCATCCACGGCACGGGTCTCATGCAGAGCGGCCTGCTGGTTACGGCCACGTGTACGGACTGCCACGGACCGCATTCGCAGCGGCCGGCAGATGAGCCGGAGTCCCGCGTGAATCCGAACAACCTCGCGGGCACGTGCGGGCAATGTCATCACGGGATCGAGGAGCAGTTCCGCCAGAGCATCCATTGGCCGGAGGACGGCGATTTCGCGCACGAGTCGGAGCCTCATTATCCGACCTGCGAGGAGTGTCACACGTCCCACTCGATCAGCCGCACGGACCGGGATGACTTCCGGATGCTGATGATGAGCCAGTGCGGCAGCTGCCACGAAGAGGAGACGGAGACCTTCTTCGACACGTACCACGGAAAGGTGTCACGTCTCGGCGGGGCGGCGGCGGCCAAGTGTGCCGACTGTCACGGCCAGCACAACATCCTCCCGCCCTCGGAGCCCGGCTCGACCCTGAGCCACGAGAACGTGGTCGATACCTGCGCCCAGTGTCACTCGGGGGCCAACCGTCGGTTCGCCGGTTACCTGACCCACGCGACTCATCACGACCGGCACAAGTATCCCTGGCTGTTCTGGTCTTTCTGGGGCATGACGGCCCTGCTGGTCGGAACGCTCACCTTCGCGTTGACTCACACCGGCGCCTGGCTGTGGCGCCTGTGGAGATCGCCCGAGGAATGGCGGCACCACGAGGCGGCGGTCGTCGCGAGCAAGAAGGTGTACCAGAGATTCACGGCCTTTCAGCGCACCCTGCACCTGGTCATGATCCTCAGCTTCATGACCCTGGCGGCGACCGGGATGGCCCTGAAGTTCTCCTACATGGGCTGGGCCCAGGGCTTCGCCAACCTGACGGGCGGCTTCGAGGGACTGGGAGCACTGCATCGGATCGGCGCGGTCGCCCTCATCATCATCTTCGCGATCCACCTCTGGGACGTATTCAAGCAGAAGCGGGCGGCGAAGACGAACTGGAAGCAGTTCATTCTCGAATCGCCCAACACGCTGATGTTCACGAAGCAGGACCTGCTGGACGTGAAGAACTCGTTCAAGTGGTTCTTCGGCCGTGGACCGCGCCCCGAATACGGGCGATTCACCTACTGGGAGAAGTTCGATTACTTCGCCGTGTTCTGGGGGATGTTCGTGATCGGGTCGACCGGTCTGTTTCTCTGGTTCCCGGAGTTCTTCACGATGGTGCTCCCCGGCTGGCTCGTGAACGTGGCGACGATCATCCACAGCGATGAGGCCCTTCTCGCGGTGGCGTTCATCTTCACGATCCACTTTTTCAACACGCACTTCCGTCTGGACAAGTTCCCGATGGACCCGGTGATCTTCACAGGGACGGTGCCGCTCGAATACCAGCGCATGGTAGAGACCGGCGAGCTGGAAAGCCGCATGGTCGATCCCTATCCCGAGGAGGTGGAACTCGGCTTCCGGATCTTCGGATTCACGATGCTGGGAATCGGGTTGATGATCATCGCGCTCATCCTCTACTCCATGCTGTTCGGATACCGTTGACCCGGAGCGTGTTACGGATTTCGACAGGCCCGGGCGGACGTTGGGTCCGCCCGGGCCTGTCGTCGAAGGACGGCCCACTTGATACCGAGGGCCGGGACACGCAAGATTGGCATAATTCGCGGGGACTCTTCGGGTTCGGAACCCAGAGACATGCCGGAGTTGGCAACATGATCGTCCACCGCCGTGCGCTCGTGCTCGTAGCTTCCATTCTCCTTCTGCTCGCGCCGACGGCGCTGTCCGCCCAGGGGGTTCGCGGCGAGATCCGCGTACGTGGCGACATCGTCGGATTCCAGCGACTGCAACGCGACAGCGTCCCGGAGAGCCAGGTGTCCGGCAGCGGCGCCCGACGGCAGCTCGCCGATGGAACGGCCGTCAGCTGTACCACCGGAGACTACTGCCGCTGGTACGGAAGCGGGGACACGGAGAGCGTCTACCCCCTGTATCAGGATCTCCGAGCGACGGCCTGGACAGGTGTGGAAGGGCTGTCGATCCATACGCAACTGCGCGGCCGACTGGGCAGCGACGATGCGTGGCCGCGGACCGAACAGGAGGTCGAAGCGATCACCGCCTACATCGGGTATCGAAAGAACGATCTCTGGCTGCGCGCCGGCCGCATGCTCCGGTCGGGAAGTCTCGGATACCGGAATTTCGACGGAGGTTCGGTCGCCTGGAACGGTCTGGGCCCGCTGCGGCTGGAAGCCTACGGCGGCTGGAGTCTCGGCATCGGCCTGAACGCACCGCGAAACGGTCAGCTTCTCACCGAGGCGGACGAGTGGGCCCCGAACAAGCGCGCCTACATCTACGGCTTCGACGGCGCTCTGGACTTCGGGACGAATTTCTACGCCAACGTCCAGTACCAGCGGGAGATCCGGACCGATGAGACCGGGCTCTACTCGGAGAGACTCGGCGGGTCGCTCCGGGCGATCGTCGGGGACGCGATCCTGGATGGGGGAATCACCTACGACCTGGCTTTCAAGGAAATCAACCTCGCGCGGCTGCAGATGACATCGCCGCTCGGAGGGGGATTCGGTCTCGTCCTCGAGGCGAAGCACTACCGGCCCTTCTTCGAGTACTGGACGATCTGGAGCGCCTTCAGCCCGGTCGCATATTCCGAGGGACGCGGGATGCTCACGTGGTCTTCTCCGGAGCTCGGCCTCTCATTCGAGGCCGGCGGCGGATATCGCGACTACGACGAGACGGACGCGGAATCCGAGTTCGTGGAGATCAAGGAAGACGGAATCCGGCTCTACGGCGGTGGCCACTGGGTCAACGGGCCCTGGTTCGTGGACGGGGGCTACCGCTCCGAGACGGGCTTCGGCGCCTCCCGCTACGGCGGCGATCTGACGGTGGGCCGACGATTGGGAAGCGATGCGCGGATCGCTCTCTTCGGAAGCTCCACGAAGTCGTTCGGTGAGTTCCGGGTCGGCGAGCAGCTCGGTACCGGCGGCGGAATCGATGCTTCCTGGAACCTCGGTGATCTCACGGTCAGCGGCAGCGCCGCACTGTATCGGATCACCTTCGAGAACCGGTCGCGGAACGAGGACTGGACCCAACCGAGGGTGCACCTTTCCATCGCATGGCGCTTCGGCTCCTCGCCGAAGCCGCGCCCGTCCATGCGTGGGATCGGAGGCTACTGATGAAGCGCGCGATTCTGGTCGGAGCGGTGGTGCTGGCGGGCGCGGCGAGCGCTCTGCTTTCGATGCCGCAGCAGTCAGGCTTCCCGCATGGTCGGCACCAGGGACTGTTTCCGAGTTGCAGTGTCTGCCACGCGGGCATCGAGACGGGTGATGCGAGCCGGTTCATCTCCGTGGCACCGGAGGCGTGCCAGGCCTGTCACGATGGGCAGGTGGCACCGGCGGTGTCGTGGGACGGACCCTCCGAGCGTCCGGCGAACAATCGGAAGAGCGTGCACCCGGGACATCCGGAGATCCCTTGCAGCTCCTGCCACCAGGTACCGGGTCGATCCGGTGACATGCAGGTGCAGGCCGCCGGCTTCGAAGCATGCCAGGCCTGTCATGCCCCGAACGCGGAGGGGCACCTTTCGGCCGAAAACGACTGCACCCAGTGTCACCTTCCACTCACCGAGGCAACCGGCCTCACGACGGCGCAGATCGAGGGCTTTCCGGTACCGGCTTCCCACGCATCATCGGAGTTTCTCTCCACCCACGGGGCGATGGCGTCCGAAGGTGCGATGAACTGTTCGGTCTGCCATGCGCGCGAGAACTGCACCGTCTGCCACGTCAACGCCGAGAGGGTGCCGGCGATCATGGCGCTGGGTCCGGATCCGCGCGTGGCGGCGATGACCGCGGGCGTCACCTGGGATCCGCCCGTGCCGCAGAGCCACGCTGTGACCGGCTGGAACCTCTCGCACGGGGCGGCGATGCGGGAAGCGCCGAACAGCTGTGCGACCTGTCATACCCAGAATCTCTGCGCGACCTGTCACATCGATACCAGCGAGCAGATCGCCGAGGATTTCGCGGTCGAGACCAGCGCCTCGGTGGACGGACGGCTCGTGAAGATCCCGGGCCACGGCCCCAACTTCGCGGTCGCACACGGCGCGGCGGCCGTGGCTTCGTCGCCGAAGTGTGCCGCCTGCCACGAGGAGACGTACTGCGTGGACTGTCACGACGGATCCGGCCGCCCATCGTTCCATCCGGCCGACTTCGTCCAGCGACATAGCGCGGAGGCCTGGGGTCAGATGCAGGCCTGCTCGGAATGCCACTCCAACGAGGCGTTCTGTCGGGACTGTCACACCACCCAGGGCTTCGCCAACGCCGGAGAGACGGGTGCGGCGTTCCACGACGCGGTGCCCGACTGGTTCGTCGCTCACGGCCAGGCCGCGAGGCAGGGCCTGGATGCCTGCGCGAGCTGCCACACGCAGTCCAGCTGTCTGCGCTGTCACTCGGCCGTGGAGGGATTCCGGATCAACCCGCACGGGCCGGACTTCGACCCGGATGCCGAGAAGGCCCGGGGCTCATGCACGATCTGCCATGGATCGGTGCCGGGAGGCGGAGAGTAAGTCTCCCGCGGGGCGCGAGAGCGTCTCCCGTATGCACGAAGGCCCCGCCCGGAGCAACCGGGCGGGGCCTTCGTTCTTTCCAGCGTGACTAACGTCGCGTCAGCTGGCCTTCGCGTGGCAGAGGCTGCAGTTTTCCGCCTTCATTTCACCGTGACTCTCCGGCATCTTCGTGGCCCCCATCACTCCTTCCGCATGGCACATGGCGCAGTTCTCCTTGCCGGCCATGTCGTGCGGGATCGCCGGGGCCGCGCCCTCCGCGACCTGCACCGGCGAGTCGGCGGCGTGACAGAGCTGGCAATTGGCCGTGTCAATCGCCTCGTGACCGGCCGGGAACTTGGTGGCGCCCATGACGCCCTCGGCGTGACACATGGCGCAGTTTTCCTTGCCTGCCACGTCGTGCGGCGTGACGGGCGGCTTCTCCTGGGCGCTCAGGCTCGTCGCGCCGACGAGCAGCAGGGCCGCGAAGAAGGCAAACGGGGTAGTACGACGCATAGTACGCTCTCCTTCTGGAATGAAACGCCCGGTCGCCGGTAGATCCGGCGGCTCGCTCTCCATCGGGCAATTCAACCGTTGTGATGTTACATACCCGCCTGTCATCAGGAAAGATTCCCGTTCTTCGGATCCAAAAGGCGATCGAGTGATCTCGCCCGGGGCCGCCTCCCCGCTCAGGTGACGAGGATGGAGCGGACGGCCGGCATGCCGAACATGATCCGGGTCCACTTCCCGCCCGCGGCCCGCCCGTAATACAGGTTGCCCGAGGAGGTCCCGATCAGGCCGGCACCTTCCGTAGCCGGATCGTCGGCCACGTCCATGATCGCGCCGGAATCGCGGACACCCGACAGCTGCAACGGCGTCCAGCTTTCGCCCGCATCGGGACTGAGCCACAACCTTGCCTTCGCCTCTCCCTTCCGTCCGCTCCACTGCGAAGGAGTGTTGTCCGCCGTGGCCAGCACGAGGCGTGATTGCCCGGAGCTCGATACCTCGACCCCCCGCGAGATCAGGTCGAACCGGGTGCAGTACAGCTCTCCGATCTCGGTCTCGTGGCGCCGCCAGTGCAGGCCCCGGTCCCGGCTGATGTGGAGCCCTCCCCCGGTCGCGGCATAGATACGGCTCGGATCCCAACGATCCACCTCGATTTCGTGAATGTCGTCGAAGATCCCCTCGTTGATTCCCGTGAAGCTCCGTCCCCCGTCATCCGTCCGGTACGCTCCACCGATCTCGACCCCGACGTAGAGCCGTCGGGAATCGTTCGGATCGCACGCGATCGTTTCCACGTGGGCCGACCTCTTTCCGTAGTCCCTCCAGGACTCGCGCGCCCCCAGCTCACGGAATGCCGGCAGTTCGTCCCACGACTGACCGCCGTCGCGGGTTTCGAACAGGCCCGCCGGCTCGGTTCCGACGTAGACGACCGACGGATCGGCAGGCGCGATCGCGAGCGCACGAACCATCGCACCGTCGAATCGCTCCGCGGCCGAATTCCAGGTGCCCCCCGCATCGTGGCTGTAAAACAGCCCTTCTTCGGGCACGACGGCCCAGACACGACGGTCCGTGGCGGCCAGCCGATAGACCTGACGACCCTCGAAGTGCGTCTCGGCGATTCGCCCGCTGCGCTCGCCCTCGATCCAGCGAATGACTTACAGGCCGTCGTCCGTCCCGACCAGAATCCGCATCTCTGAATTCCCCGATCCCGTGGGTGATTGACCTCGACCGGCCCGCGCAGCGGGTCAGCCTACGTTCGGAGCCGTCATCCTGGCGAAGTCGATGATGGCATCGAGCTCCTCGTCGCTCATCAGCTTCATGTCGCGCACGACTTCACGCAGCGTCTTGTCTTCCTTCAAGGAACGTTTGGCCACCTCGGCCGCCCGATCGTACCCGATCACGGGCGCGAGAGCCGTCGAGAGCGAGCCGGTGGTCTCGGCGTACCGCATGCAGACCTCGGCGTTCGCCGTGATCCCATCGACGCAGCGGTCGGCGAACGTCCGGCTGCCGGTGGAGAGGATCTCCACGGACTCCAGGAGATTGTGAATCATCACCGGAATCATGACGTTCAACTCCAGATTCCCCCGCTCACCACCGATGGTGATCGCCGCGTCGTTTCCGATCACCTGCGCCGCGATCATCGTCACCATCTCCGACATCACCGGGTTCACCTTCCCCGGCATGATCGAGGAGCCCGGCTGCAGTTCCGGAAGGTTGATCTCTCCCAGCCCGCACCGCGGCCCGCAGGCCAGCCAGCGGATGTCGTTGGCGATCTTCATCAGGCTGCAGGCGACGACCTTCAGCATCCCGCTCATCTCGACCACCGCGTCCCGAGCGCCCTGCGCCTCGAAGTGGTTCTCGGCCTCCCGGAACTGCACTCCCGTGATCTCGCTGATCCGTTCCGCCATGCGACGCCCGAACTCGGGGTGCGTATTGATCCCGGTCCCCACCGCCGTTCCCCCGATCGCCAGCTCCCGGAGCGACTCGCGCGCCATCTCGACTCGTCTCACGCCGTGGGCCACCTGGCTGGCATAGCCGCCGAATTCCTGTCCCAGTCGCATGGGTGTCGCATCCTGCAGGTGGGTCCTGCCCGCTTTGTAGACCCCATCGAACTCGCGCGCCTTGGACCCCAGCGCGGTCCCCAGGTGCGAGAGAGCGGGCAGCAGCTCGCCTTCCACCGCGAACAGCGCCGAGACGTGAACCGCCGTCGGAATCACGTCGTTGCTCGACTGGCCCATGTTCACGTGATCGTTGGGGTGGACCGGCTCCTTCGAACCGACCTCCCCTCCGAGGATGACGTTAGCGCGATTCGAGATCACCTCGTTCGCATTCATATTCGTGGAGGTGCCCGATCCGGTCTGGAAAATGTCGAGGACGAAGTGCTCATCCAGTTCGCCATCCATGACCTCCTGGGCGGCTTTCCGAATCGCACCGGCACGCTCGGAATCCAGCAGGCCCAGCTCTTCATTGACCTCCGCCGCGGCCCGCTTGATGGCTCCGAGCGCATAGAGAAACCGACGGTCGAAACGAAGCCGGCTGATCGGGAAGTTCCGGCGAGCCCGCTCCGTCTGTGCGCCGTAGAGCATCTCGACCGGAATCTCGACCGGCCCCATCGAGTCCTTCTCGATCCTGTGCTTCTCCATCCTCATACCCGCCTTTGGGTTCGAAGAGACTGAATTCTGACATCCGACGCGTCCCTCGCGACGGATTCCTGCGCCGGCCGGTTCAGAACTCCAGCCGGTCGCCGGGTTCGACGCCGTTCGAAGCGAACCAGTCCAGGTTCATCTCGAGAGCGTACATCACCGGTCCGGCCGACAGCGTGTTCTCATCCGTCTGCGCCTGCATCTGCTCGATGTTGACGATCGATCCGTTCCTGTCGATGAACGCGATGTCGAGGGGAATGCGCGTGTTCCGCATCCAGAAGCTCCGGATCCGCTCGTCGGGATAGACGAAGAGCATTCCGTAGTCCTCCGGCAGCTCGTCCCGGTTCATCAATCCGTGCTCTCGCAATCCGGGGGTATCCGCGATCTCGACCGAGATCGGGACTCCGCCGACCGCGACCCGCTCGACGCGAACCGGCCGGCCATCCGGGCCGAGTCGCGGGGCGCCGTCGGCTTCCTGACCCGACCCGGCGGCGACCGATCCCGGATCCGTTCGGTCTCCGGCCACGGCGGCATCGCCATCTCCACCGGATGCGCCGCCACAAGCAGTGAGGAGTACGATCGCCAGACCGACGACCGGCCAGGAAACGGGCCTCACGGTCCTTCTTCCGGCGTGGGATGGGCAACATGTCCTGAACGTGACATACATGACGACTTCCGTACGATCGGGTGACTGTCAGGGCGGTATGACCGCTTCCCCCCCGGCAAGATGCTCGCCGGATCCGGGTACGCAACCGATCGTACACCGAATCGATCTAACAGTCTCGCCCGGCCCGGCTTCGGGCAGGGTAGCTTCCCTCGTTGAGACGCGCTATCGATCTTGCTAGTTTGACCCGGCCGGGATCCCCCGGCCTTCGTGAGACGAACGCCGATCGACCTCCGAGCGCTCGGCGAGACGAACCTGGAGCAGCATGACCGAATCGAGTCCGGCGGTACCGGCGACCCGCCCGCCGCTCGGCTGCGCGGCACTCCTGATGGAGGTGCTGCGGGGCGAGTTGCGGGAGCGGGAGCTTCCCTTTACGCACCAGCGTGAGACCATCGCGCGCCTGCTGTTCGAGTCGCCGCGGAATTTCTCCG
>JARRPA010000009.1:0-13545 GCA_037383305.1 Gemmatimonadota bacterium
CATCACCCCTCCGCCCAGGACCACCCGCTCCGCCGCGAATAGGTTGATGCATGCCGCTAGTCCCGCCGCCAGAAATTCGGCTGACCGCTCGGCGACGCGGATCGCGTTGCGCATGCGGCGTGGAGGGTCGGAGATTCGGACACCTGCAAGAGGCTCTGTCAGGTCGCCGGGGCGGCCCCCCTCCTGATCGCGGACGGTCACCACCGGTACGAAACGGCGCTCGAAGTCCGACGGCTGATCGGCGAGGCGTCCCCCGAAGCCCATCTCGTGCTGGCGTGCGTCGTCAGCGGCGAAGATCCGGGCCTCAGAATACAGCCCACGCACCGCGTGTTGGTGGGTCCGCCGCCGGGAGAGCCACCGGTCGACTGGACGGATCGCCTGGCGCAACGATTTACCCTGCGCGCGATTCTCGACTCGGAGAGGAATCCCGTCCGGCTGGCCGCCGAGGCCCAGCTCACAGGTAGCTCGGTGCTCGTCACGCAGGCGGGAGCCTGGAGGCTGGAGCCGATCTTCGACGTCGCGTCGGAGGCCGGGCTGGACGAGGCTGACATGGCGATTCCGAGCGTCGTTCTCGATCGATTGGTGGTCGAGGGGATTCTCGGGTTGGACGCGGATGCGGCCGCAGATGCCGGACGGCTCCTCTACCTGCGCGACGCTTCGGAAGCCGTGAGATCAGCGGGAACGCTGGGCGCGGCCTTCCTGCTTCCCGCCGTGGGTTCATCGGCCGTATGGAAGGTCACGGGCCTGGGGCGTCGCTTGCCGCCCAAATCCACCTACTACGAGCCGAAGATCCCCTCGGGGCTCCTCTTCCGGCCTCTGGACGGCGTCTCCGAACGAGCCTGAAGGGCCGAATGCCGGGCGGGATCAGGGAGCGGCCGCGGTGTGGCCGGTGTAGGCGTCGAGCGATTCGATTCCCATCCCGGCGACCCGCCGCAAGGAAGAGTGGCGGGTCAGAAAGAGATCCGCGTCCTCCGACAGCGCCGTCGCGAGCTGCACGGATCGCTCGAGTCTTCCGCCGATCCGCGCCCTCACCTGTGCCGCCTGCCTCGCGATGCGTCCGTCGAGCGGAATCACCTTCAGTCCGGGAATCGCGCCGATCAAGCGCTCGATTCGCTCAGAGGTCGACTCCTCGTTGCGACGATAGGACTCCATCAGCAGCTGATAGAGACTGAGCGCCGAAGTCTGCGCTTCGACTTCTCCCTCTTCCATCAAGCGAAACAAGGTACGGGTCAGCGATAGCGACGCGGGAATGCCCGCCAGGTGAAGGGCCAGGACGCTCGCATCCAGGTGCAGGAGAGACTGTTTCCGAACCAGGTCCGCGAATCGAGCTCGTTCATTCATCGATCACCTCGGCCCAGAGTGCCCCCGACGCGACGCTGGCATCGACGGGAATCAGACCTTCGAGCTCGGCCGCGGGGTCCTCAGGGCGTCTCCGCATCTCGATGACGCCATCGTCGCGGACGCTCACGAGGAGTCGATCACCGGGCCTGAGACCGAGCGATTCGCGTGCCTCGAGGGGCACGACGATCTGGTGCTTGCTGCTCAGCTTCACCGTCGAAGGCAAACCATCCTCCTTTCGGGATCGGACGGACGTCCGGGGCCGATGGGGGAACGCCGATTCTTTACATTACTACTTTACGGTAAAGTCCGTCAGATTACCATGAAGATGAACAGCGCGTATCCGACGAGGAGAAATCCGCCTTCCGCCCGGCTGACACGGGCGCCCGTGTACGCGATCGGGATGAGTGCGAGGCAGAACAGGAACGCGGGCAGAAGCTCGGTCTGAATCGCGAGATCCGAGAATTCGAGAGGCCGGACGACGGAGGCGGTTCCGAGCACGAGTCCGAGATTGAAGATGTTGGACCCGATCACGTTGCCGATGGCGATGTCTCCCAGGCCGCGGGCGGCCGCGGCGATCGTCGAAGCGAGTTCGGGCACCGACGTACCCACGGCCACGAGGGTCGCTCCGATCACCTCTTCGGGCACGTCGAATGCGCGAGCGATATTTACGGCCGATTCGACCAGCCAGTCGGCACCCAGCAGGAGCATCGCCAGTCCGAGCACGACGCGAGCCCAGTTCAGCCAGGGACGACGACCCTCGGGATCTCCTTTGCCTTTGGCGATTTCGATCTCGGCGGAAATGAGATCCTGGCTATGACCGGAGGTCTTTCCCCACGTGAACAGGTAGTAGAGATAACATCCGAATACGCTGAGCAGCAGGATTCCATCGAGTCGGTCGACCGTTCCGTTGAGAGACAACAGCATCACGACGAGCAGGAAGCCGATGAGGAGCGGAGCCTCACGGCGTATGAGTCTGCGATGCACGGAGATGGGCCGAATGAGCGCGCCGAGGCCGACGATCAAGCCGACGTTCGCTACCGTCGACCCCATGATGTTTCCTATCGCCAGGCCCGATTCTCCTCGGAGTGCGGCCGCGCTGGAGACGACGAGCTCGGGGGCCGACGTCCCGAACGCCACGATGGTAAGGCCGACCATGAGGGGACTGACCCCTCTCTGGGAAGCGACGCGAGCGGCGCCTGTGACAAGCCAGTCGGCGCCCAGGGTCAGCGCGGTGAGGCCGACCGCGAACAGGAGCAGTTGGAGGATCAACGGGCGCTTCCGGGGCTCGAATCCGGCCCTGCCCGGGGATGAGGATACTGTGTGGATAACTCGCCTCGCGCCGCAAATCGCCACAGCGAAACGGAGTAGCCCCTCACAGGTGACGACCGGCGATGTTTAAATCTCATAACCCTCTGTTATATATTGCGTTAAAGCGATGCGGGTTCGTTCTTCAGGCCGTCCGTGCTTCCGCGTCTTTCGTCGCTGTACCCGTCTTCTGGCGATTCTCAGACCGCTGTTGAACGTTGGCCCCCATGTGCAGAGAGCCATCGATCTGTCCGCCCTCTTCCAGCTTCACCCTTCGACTGCGGATGTCGCCCTCGATCCGACAGCTCGCCTGCAGCTCCACCCTGCTCTCCGCCGTCACACTCCCGTTGACCCGTCCGGCGACGATCGCGTCCTGCGTCGTGATGTCGCCCACCACGAGGCCGTCCTTTCCGACCACCACACTCTTCGCCGCTCTGACCGATCCCTCGATCGAGCCTTCGACTCGGATCGTGCCATCGCTCTCGCAGTCTCCCGTGATCTTCATCCCGGGTCCGATGATCGAGACGACGTCGCCGAGCTCACGTGGCGATCCGTTCCCGAGACCCTTTGTCATCATGAAAGCATCCCCCCGTTTCCAGTTTCGCTTCGGTCAAAGACTGCCGGAGACCCAGGGCAGCGGGTCCACGGTATCCCCATTTTCTTCGATCTCCAGGTGCAGGTGGGGTGCCGTCGACCGTCCCGTGTTTCCGGAAAGGGCGATCACCTCACCCGCTTCCACGGTGTCGCCCTTCGCAGCGAACACCCACGACGCATGGGCATACAACGAGCGAAGGCCGTCACCGTGCGCGATCTGAACGTAGCGTCCGTATTCCCGGTCCTCGCCGGCCTTTTCGATCACACCGGCTCCCGATGCGCGGATATAGGAACCCGACGGAACGGCGATATCGAGACCTACGTGCCCCCCGTCCCGGATCGATGACGTGTCCCCGAAGGCGCGTGTCACGAACCCGGGCTCGACCAGAGGCCATAGTCGCGGACCGGGCTCGGACCGGGAGGCGAGGCTCGCGGAGACTCCTCCATCGCGCGGCTCCGCCGTTCCCACGGCCGGAAGCAGGATATCTCCGGCCGAGGGCTCGACCTCTCCGGTCATCACGCCCCGCAGCTTTTCGTAGGACCGCTCCATCTCCGTCAAAGCCGCCGCGAGGCGCTCGATCTTGGCCGTTTCCCCCTGCAGCGAGTCGATGCGGGCCTCCAGCTCGGCCACCCGCGTCGGCGTTTCCAGCGACGCCGCCCAGCGACCGGCAGCGAAAGACCCGATCAGGCCGGCAACCAGCACGACTCCGAGCAACACGAGCCGCGACGGGCCGAGCACGAAGCGGTGCGACCGTGCCTCCCCTTCACGAACGAGGAAGACGTTCCACCGGCCGGGCGTCGTCATGCGTCCTCGAACAGCTCCGCCGAATCACGCGCTTCCAGCATGCGGCGGATGATTCGCTCGAAGTCTTCGGCGTCGTGGAAGGGAATCCGAATCTCGCCCGCCGCCTTGCCCCGGAGCCTGACCTTGACGTCGGTCCCGAAATACCGGGCGAGGGCGGTCGCCGCCCGGCGCGCCACGGGATCTCCCGTACCGCTGGTCTCGGTTTCCGCGGAACGTCGGCCGGCGCCCTTCCCGGAATCTGAGCCGCCGCGGGACCGTCGCTCCGCTTCACGTACGGACAGCCCCTCGGACGCGATCCGGCGTGCGAGCTGCCGTTGCTCCGCTTCGGAGTCCAGGGAGAGAACGGCGCGCGCGTGGCCTGCGCTGAGAGAGCCCGAAGCCAGCATCTCCTGGATGTCCGCCGGCAACGTCAGCAGACGAAGGCTGTTCGCCACGGTCGACCGGCTGCGGCCCACACGGCTCGACACCTGGCTCTGCGTAAGCCCGAATCCGTCGATAAGTCGTTGGTAGGCAACAGCTTCCTCAATCGCATTCAACTCTTCGCGCTGTAGATTCTCGACCAGGGCCAGCAGGAGCATCTGCTCATCCGAGAGGTCGCGGACGATAACCGGAGCCGACGCTCGCCCCAGTCCGGTCAGTGCTCGCAGGCGGCGCTCACCCGCCACGAGCTCGAAGCCCGTACCCGACGGACGGACGACCAGCGGCTGCAGGAGCCCGTTCTCTCGAATCGAAGCCTCGAGCTCGGCCAGCGCCTCGGTGTCGAACTCGCGGCGCGGCTGGAAAGGATTGGCGCGAATTCGCTTCAGTTCGATCTCCCGGACCGGCTGCTCCTCCCACTCCTGCTCGTCGAGCATGTCGCCGAGCAGCGCTCCGAGGCCGCGTCCGAGTCGATTCTTCGTGTCAGGCAACTCCGGCCCTCCGTTTCCTCGTGTCCCGTTTCACGATTTCGGACGCCAGGCTCAGGTAGCCCCGCGCACCGGTGGACAGGACGTCGTACAGAGCGATCGGCTTGCCGAAGCTCGGGGCCTCGGCGAGGCGTACGTTCCGCGGAATCGCGGTCCGAAACACCTTCGCTCCGAAATACTCTTCCGCCTCGCCCTTCACCTGCTTGGACAGGTTGAGACGGGAATCGAACATCGTCAGGAGAACGCCTTCGATCCCTAGATCCCGGTTCATGTTCCGCTGTACGATGCGCACCGTATTGAGCAACTGACTGAGTCCCTCGAGCGCGTAGAACTCGCACTGGATCGGTATCAGCACGGAATCCGAAGCCACCAGAGCATTCAGGGTCAACAGGCCGAGAGAGGGAGGGGAATCGATCAGAATATAGTCGTATTCCTCGCGCACCGGCTCGAGAACGGCGCGCAGCACCCGCTCCCGATTGGGTCGCTCGATCAGCTCGATCTCGGCCCCCGCGAGATCGCGGCTGGCGGGCACGACGTCCAGCATGGGAAAGTGCACGCTCCGTCGAAGCGCTTCCGCCACGGGCACGTCGTTGATCAGGCAGTCGTAGATGTCTGGAAGCGCCGGATCCTGAGCAATTCCGAGTCCGCTCGTGGCATTCGACTGAGGATCCGAGTCGACGATCAGCGTCCGCTTTTCTGCGACGGCGAGGGACGCGCCGAGATTTATGGCCGTCGTCGTCTTGCCGACGCCGCCCTTCTGATTCGCGATGGCGATGACACGTCCCATCGGCGCCCCGTGGCTCCTCGTTCGAGATCAATTGATGTGGCACACAGCAACGTCCGGTGGGGCCGGCGCCTCGCCGTCCTCACGTCCCCGTCGGGGCGCGCGCCTGCGCACCCGACTCGCCGGGCCCGGAATATATGCGTGAAGGGCCGGGACGCCAAGAAACCGGACATTGTTGCACGTGCAACATGTGAGGCAGGCCCCGGCCGGGATCAGGCTTCGCCTGTCGGAGGCGCCTCCGATGGTGTTTCACGTGCAACACCGGCCCGGGAGCGCTTACGGATCTCCACGAGCAGATTCTGCAGATCGGATGGAGAAATCCCGGGAATTCGGGCCGCCTGGCCGAGATTCGCCGGGCGAATGCGCTGAAGCTTGTGCCTCGCTTCCCAGGACAGGGAATGGAAATCGAGGTACTCGGCGTCGGGAGGGAGAGCGTGCTCCTCACGCCGCCGGATGGACTCCGCGCGCGCGCGGTCGCGCTCGATGTATCCGGCATATTTCGTCTCCATCTCGACCGTCGTGCAGGCATCCGCGTCGAAGTCGACTCCCTCGAGCGGCCCTCCCGCGACCATCATCGCCTCGAGGCTCACTTCGGGTCGCCGTAACAGGCGCTCCAGGGGCTGGGGCTCGGGAATGGGCGCACCACCGCGTGATTCAAGCCAGTCGTTGATTTTGTCGGGTTGGATTCGAGCGTCCGACACCCAGTTCCGCGTCCGTTCGACGAGACGAAGGTGTTCTTCGAGCTGACGGCGTTCCTCGTCGGTCAGCAGACCGAGCCGCTCGGCCACGGGGCCGAGGCGCGTAAGGCAGTTGTCCTGTCGCAAAATCAGCCGGAATTCCGCCCTCGAAGTAAACAGCCGATACGGCTCGTCCACGCCGCGAGTGACGAGATCGTCAACGAGAACGCCGAGGAACGCCTCGTCACGGGCGGGCACCCACGGCTCGCGTCCCAGGACGTGAAGTGCCGCGTTGATTCCGGCCACCACACCCTGGCCCGCCGCCTCCTCATATCCCGTGGTTCCGTTGATCTGGCCGGCCAGCCACAGTCCCGGGAGATCGGCAAACGCCAGCGTCGCCGAGAGGCGCTCAGGCGAAAAGTAGTCGTATTCGATCGCGTAACCCGGCTGTGTCATCCGCGCGGACTCGAGCCCGGGAACCGCCCGCAGGAATTCGCGCTGCACACCGGCGGGAAGAGAGGTCGAGAGCCCGTTGACATACAGCTCTGTGGTCTCGAGGCCTTCGGGCTCGAGGAAGATCTGGTGACGTTCCGCGTCCGGGAACTTCACCACCTTGTCTTCGATGGACGGACAGTAACGGGGGCCGAGTGAACTGATCGCTCCACCATACAGAGCCGAGCGGTCGAGACTCTCGCGGACGATCTCCTTGACCTCCGCTCCCGCACTCCCGATCCAGCACGGAAGGGAGGGCAGACCCTCCGATCTCTCCCAGTGCGAGAATCGATGGCCTTCCATTTCTCCATCCTGCCGGTGAAACCGATCGAAGTTCACCGTTCTCCCGTCGATCCGGGGCGGCGTGCCCGTCTTGAACCGCTCGGGCTGCATCCCGAGCTCTGAGAGCTGGTCGGCGAGGAGAATCGACGGCGGATCACCGGCCCGTCCGGCGTCCACATGCCTGTCCGTACCGAGATGGATCCGTCCCCTCAGAAACGTTCCTGCGGTCAAGACCACCGATTCGGACCGGAATCGGCTGCCATCCGACGCGACGACGCCTGCGATTCGGCCATCCTCGATCAGCAGCGAATCTACGGTCGCCTGGAAAAGGTCCAGGTGCGCCCGTTCCTCCAGCTGCCGGCGCACCTCCCTCGGATACAGCCCCCGATCGCATTGGGCCCGCGGGGCCCAGACCGCCGGTCCCTTCGAGCGGTTCAGCATGCGGAAGTGCAGGCTCGTTCGATCGGTCGCCCGACCCATCACGCCGCCCAGTGCGTCCACTTCGCGGGCGACCGTCCCCTTCGCGACGCCGCCGATCGCCGGATTGCAGGACATCTGTCCGATCCGGGCGAGGAAAGAGGTGACGAGAAGTGTCCGCGCACCGAGGCGAGCCGACGCATTGGCGGCCTCGCTCCCTGCATGCCCTCCACCGATGACGATTACGTCGTAATCCATGCGGTCGCGCGCCTCCCCTTGCGTCGCCAGGTTCGAGTCGGGCCTCGGACAGATGCGCCGGAGCCTACTCGGACGCGAAGATACGGAGAGAGGCCATGTCGCACCAAGCTGTCGAGGCGAGATTGGACTGCCGGGTCACCGGCCGCGTCCAGGGCGTGGGTTTCCGCTGGTGGACCCTGCAGATCGCTCGGCGTTTCCAGCTGCGCGGTTCGATACGCAATTGCGAGGACGGAAGCGTCGAGGTTCGAGTCGCGGGCGGTAGAGAAGGCATCGACGGCCTCCGATCGGCGCTTCGCAGAGGCCCGCCGGCAGCTCGCGTGGATGAGGTTCGTGACATCCCTCCCGACGGTGATCTGCCTCCCGAATTCCGTATCGAGGGGTGAAGGCACCTTTTGCGATTCGCGGTGTATCCCGCCGCTGTAGATCCACTTCTGAATGCCTTTAGAGGAAATATCGATGATAGAGCTCCCCGACGTCGAGCGAATGATCGACGCCTTCGCCGGGTACGCGACCGGAAAGACTGTCTCGGCCGTGATTATCGACGACGAAGAATCCGTCGATATCGACCCGGAGTTGACGGAAGAGAAGATTCAGGGCCACGCGATCGACTCCGTCGAGCGTCACGGTCGGTTCGTCGTGGTGCGGTTCCGCTCCGGCGCCAACCTCGTGTTTCACATGGGGAACGACGGACGGATCTTCCTCGAATCGCAGACGACGCCGCCCGATGAGAACAGCAGGATTCGTCTCCAGTTCGCGGCGGGCCGCGAGTTACGGTTTGCCGCCCCTGGTGACGAAGGTGAGATTCATCTCGTGGACGGCGAGGATTTCAGCGGCCTGGGTACCTTCGAGAGCCTGGGCCTGGATCCCCTGAGCGAGGAATTCACGGCCGACGTGTTCGTGAAGCTCGCCAATGCGAAACCTCGGACGTCGCTCAAGGGCATACTCATGAATCAGGAGATCGTCGCCGGGATTGGAAACGAATACGCCGACGAGATCTGCTTCCAGGCCGGATACCGTCCTGATCTGAAAGTCAAAGACATGACGGTCGAGCAGTTGGAACGGGTCCACACCTACCTTCGACGCGTGCTTCGGCGCGCGACTCTCCACTGGCAGGCCGCCCACGCCGATCCGGGTTGGCTCATCAATCGGCGCTCGCCCGGAAGCAACTGCCCCCGGTGTTCGAGCCCATTGAAATCGATGAGCGTTTCGGGCCGCAAGACCTATCTCTGCCCGCGCTGCCAGCGCGTCACCTGAACGGGCCGGCGCATCGACGGAGCCGGTCGGCGGCGACCGACCGGCTATTTTCCTACACAGAAGCTGGCGAAGACCCGGTCCAGCAGTTCCTCGGTCGATATCGAGCCCAGCAGCTCCTCCAGCCGAAGAGTGGCATCCTGGAGATGCGTGACGGCGATCTCCGCGGGCATCTTCGCCTCGCAAGCCGCGCAGAACTCCTCGATCGATCGGCGGGCCGACTCGAGCGCCCTGACGTGCCGGCGCCGTGTTACGAGAGGAGCTTCCGGCCGGGCCCGCACCGTTGACCAGGCGGCATCCAGCATACTCTTCCGCAGCGCGGAGATGCCCTCGCCCTCCTTTGCCGACAGCCTCACTTGCGGAACGGATAGATCGGCCATCGCGGGCGGCTTCGTATTCTCGTCGGAATGCAGGTCGGCCTTCGTCCGAACGAGGATCGTCGTTCTTCCGTTCGACGGCCATTCGTCGAGAAAGGCGGTCTCGTCCGGCTCGAGGGGTCGGCCGTCCTCGACGCAGAAAAGAACGAGTTCCGCCCGTCCCAGATAGCTGCGCGCGACTTCGATCCCGATCTCCTCGACGGCTTCCGCTGTCTCGTGCAATCCGGCCGTATCCACCAGGCGGAACGGGTATCCATCCACTCCGATGACCGCTTCGATTGCGTCTCGGGTCGTGCCCGGATGCTCGGTTACTATGGCCCGCTCGAATCCCACTAAACCATTGAACAGACTAGACTTACCGGCATTTGGCCGGCCTGCTATCACGGTTAGCGCTCCCTCCCTGAGCATCTCTCCCTCCGGCGCCAGTTTCAGGAGCGAATCGAGTTCCTGACGCAGGGCCGCCACCGCCGCATCGACCCGCGCGGAATCCACGGGGCCTTCATCTTCTTCGGGAAAGTCGATGTCATAGGCCAGCAGAGCCTGTACTTCGATAAGTCGCTCCCTCAGAGTCTCGATCCGGTGTGAGAGACCCCGTTCCAGCTGACGGAGCGCCGCATTCGCGAGCGCAGGCGATGCGGCATCGATGAGGTCCGCCGTGGCCTCGGCCTGGAGCAGGTCGATCCGACCGTTCAGGTAAGCTCGTCGTGTGAATTCGCCCGGCTCGGCCGGCCTGGCCCCGGCCGCCAGAACAGCGTCCAGCACGAGCTGTGGAATCAGGTGTCCACCATGCGAGCTGACCTCCAGAAGGTCCTCTCCGGTGTACGACGCCGGTCCCGGGAAGAGGGTGGCCAGAACCCGGTCCACGGGATGGCCGCTTTCCGGATGCTCCAGTCGGCGCAGCCGTGCGGTGCGGGGTGTAAGCCCATGAAGGCCGAGTCGCTCAGCTACCTGAACGGTGTCGGGCCCCGAGACACGGACGACGGCAAGAGCCCCCCGGCCGGGGGGCGTGGCGATCGCGGCGCTCGTCTCCCGCTCCGGGTCCTCTTCTGAGTTCCGCACGACCACCGCCGACCTCCCGGAATCAGCGCTTTCCGCGATCGCCCTTCCGTCCCCGATCGTCGTCCACCCGCTTCCGACCCGTTTCCTTGCGGTCCCCCTTCGGCCTGGAGGAGGCCATTTTTGCACGAGCCGCCTGACGCTCCTTCGACAGGTACAACTGCTGGGGGAGTGAGGCGATGTTGCTCGTCGTATAGTAGAGGTTCAGTCCCGACGGGAATCCGGCGAACATGACCGTGAACACCACCGGAAGCACGTAGGTCATCATCTTCATCTGCGGGTTGGTCTGGTCCATTCCGCGCTGACCGATCCAGGACAACAGGAACATCGAAACCCCCATCAGCAGGGGGATGATGTAGAGCGGGTCCTTCAGCGACAGGTCGGGCAGCCAGAGGAACGGCACGCCGCGGAACTCGATGGTGCCCTGGAAGACAAAGAACAGGGTGAAAAGAATCGGCATCGGGAGCATCATCGGCAGGCAGCCGGCGAGCGGATTCACTCCATGCTCCTTGTACAGCTTCATCATCTCCGTCTGGAGCTTCTGCGGGTCGTCCTTGTGCTTCTCCTGAAGCTCCTTCATGAGGGGCTGGACCTGCATCTGCGCCATCTGGGCGCGCATCGACTTCTGATACAGCGGAAAGAGAACCACCCGCATCATCACACCGAACAGGATCAACACCCATCCGTACGCGAGGTGCAGGGTCTCGTGCATCCAGCCCAGGATCAGCATCACGATGCCGACCAATGGCCGAATGATCGGCCGGAGCCACCGCCAACCGTACGGATTCACCCCCTCGAGGTCCTGACCCACGGCCTCGAGTCGTCGGTACTCCTGCGGACCGATGTAGGCGTCGAAGCGAAAACCCGCCGTGCCTGCAGGAACCGGCATCGAGGTGGCGGTCGGGGCAACGTGCTCGTCCTGCTCCCCGCGAGCGATGAGGCCCCCGAACTCGGGTCCCTCTTCGGGCGCGACGAGCGCGATCAGGAAGTACTTGTTCTTGACTGCGACCCAGCGAAACGGGCCACCATCCGCCGTCCGGATCTCTCCCGGCTCGATCTTGTCGATCTGCAGACTCTCGATGCCGCCGGACTGCCCGTTCGTCACGAGGGCGAGCTGCGTGAAGTCGTCCTTCGGGTCCTTCTCGTTCGTCGGCAGGCCCGAGCCCAGCGAAGTGATCACCGACCATCCCTGCTCCCCGAAACCCTCGAGCCTGCCTGTCACTTCGACGAGATAGGTGTCCGGACGAAAGTGATACACGACCACGAAACGAACCTGGCTGCCCGGAAAGTCATAGGTCATCTGAAGCGAGTCGGCGCCCGACTCCGCGTCGATCATCAGATCGGTCCGGTCGGCCGCGAACAGCTGTCCCGACAGCGAGGCCGTGTCTCCTGCGGCCGCCACCCGCCAGCCGAACACAGCGTCTCCCGGCCGGACGAGCTGAACCCGATCATCCCCGTTCTCCCGGGGAGCGTACGACTCGTAGTCGAGAAGTCGGGCACCTACCATCCGAGCGCCCAGAGTGGAGAATCTCAGCTCGTATCGATCACTCTTCACGACGACCGTGTCGTGCGCGATCGACTCCACGACCCCGGGAAGCCTGCCGGAATCGGTCTCTACCAGACCCGCGCCCGGCTCGCCCGACTCTTCGCCGCCGCTTTCGCTCGGTCCCGGCCCTCCCGGGACGTCGCCCTCCTGCACCAGGGTGTCCATTTCCGCGACCCCCGGGCGAGGTGGCGGGGCCGGCGGAGGAAACAGAATGTTCGTCAGGAAGATCACCGCAATCGTGAGGACTACGGCGAGAACGACTCGCTTCTCCATCTATGGGCCGATTCTTTCGAGTTCTGGTTCCGGTTTCCGGGGTCCGGCCTCGGGCACGGGATCCGGCCCGAATCCGCCGAACGGGTGACACCGGCCGATGCGGCGCACGGCCAGCCAGATCCCTCGTCCCGCACCGTGGCGTTCGATCGCGATCCTCGCGTACTCCGAGCAGGTGGGATCGAAGCGGCAGGCGGAAGGGAGGAGGGGCGAGACACCGGCCTGGTACAGACGGATCGCCCCGATCATGAAGCGCGTCAGCATGCCAGCCTCAGCAGACACTCCTGCACCACTTTCAACAGCCGATCGAAGTCGCTGTCGTAAGCCGAGGGTCGGGCCCGCAAGACCAGGTCTCCTGTCGCTCCCGAATGAAGCCAGTGCAGACGAACGATTTCTCGCAGTCGGCGTTTGACCCGATTTCTTTCCACCGCGGTGTGTCCGTGCCGCGGTACGACGATCGCGGCCCGTGGAGCACCGCCGGAGCCGGGATCCAGAAACAACTCGATCGGACCACATCGATGACGCAGGCCCGATCGGAATACGTTACGGATCTCGCTGGATCGCCGGAGCCGGCTGGCGCGTGGAAACGCGAATGTTCCGGACATGTGCCCGGGCTCCCGCTCCCGCCTCAGCGGCGGTGCTTGCGGTTCACTTCGTCGCTGACCGTCAGAGAGTGGCGGCCGCGCTTGCGCCGCCGCGCCAGCACCTTCCGACCCGCCTTCGTCTTCATGCGCGCGCGGAACCCGTGGTCCTTGACCCGCTTTTTCCGGCTGGGATTTCTATACGTCGGCTGCATCTGGTGTTCATCTCCGTTCGTGACACCGTTCGAAAAGAGCCCTTGAGACTAGGCGGATACGGCCGTTCTGTCAAACCAGTTTCACGGTCGATCGCCCCGCGTTGACAGTGTGGAAAACTTCTCGTAGCATCCCTCCCCGCTCCCTTCCGGGGTGCACCCGTTCCCTCTTACGGTCGACGCGCGATGGAACTGACGGCTGCCGAAGCCTGGTCCGCGATCACCTCCGCCGCTCGCGGGGTGCTGCCGGAGCAGACCTTCCGCACTTGGCTGACTTCCACCGAGGCCGTCGCCCTGGCCGAGGGAACGCTGGTCGTCGGCGCACCGACCCGATTCGCGGTCGAGTGGATCGAGGACAAGTACGGCGACCTGCTGCGCGATCTGGCGCGGCG
>JARRPA010000010.1:0-15932 GCA_037383305.1 Gemmatimonadota bacterium
TCGCAGCTGATCGCGGATGCGACCGGCGCGAACGGAGTGAAGCCGGCCGAGGAGGACATGATCGTGTTCACCAGCGACGCTCCCCGCGGTCAGCGGGCGCGCGGCGACTGGGGCGGCATCGTCCTGAACGGTCGGGCCCCGATCAACTCGGGCGACGAGGCGTCGGGCGAGGGCGACTCCGGCCTGTACGGCGGAATCGACGACAACGACAGCAGCGGGATCCTCCGCGGCGTCCGGGTCGAGTTCGCAGGCGACGACGTGACCGCCACCGATCAGCTGAACGGGATCGCCTTCCAGGGAACGGGCGCCGGGACGACGGTCGACTACGTGCAGGTCCACTACAACGTCGACGACGGCACGGAGCCGTTCGGCGGCAGCACGTCGCAGACCCACATGGTCATGACGGGAATCGGCGATGACAGCTTCGACGGAACCGACGGGTATCGCGGCTTCATCCAGTACGCGATCGCCCAGCAGCGCGCGGACGATGCCGACCAGGGCTTCGAGTTGAGCAACAACGGCGACGACGGCACGCTGACCCCGATCAGCACGGCGGTGATCGCGAACGCAACGATCGTCGGCGCCTCGAAGGGCGAGATCGGCGGTCTCGGCACCGAGAGCGACATCGGGCTGCTTCAGCGCGAGGGCTCGGGCTGGCGGATCTACAATACGATCATTACGAACTTCAACGATTCCGGGTTCTGCGTCGAAGACGCCGTCAGCCAGTCCCGCGCCAACAACGCGGTCGCCGGCAGCACGACACCGGGCGACATCCTCGCGTTCTCCAACTCGATCCTGTGGGCGAACGTGAACCGTGATACGGACGCGGACGTCAACTTCGCGGACGCGTGCGGCGGCACGTACAACAACGAGCAGTTCTTCAACACCGCCGCGTTCAACAACCTGATTGCGGATCCGCAGATTCCCACGTCGGCGTTCGACATCGGGACGATGATGGCTCCGCCGGACTTCACGCCGGCCGCGATGCCGGGCGGTTACACGCCGTTCGACGTCTCGACCCTCAACAACGAGGGCGGCGCCGGGATCATCATGCCGAGCGACGGCCGGACGCTCCAGGCCACGAGCTACGCCGGGGCGATCGAGCCCGCAGCGGCCGACCTCTGGTACGACGGCTGGACGGTGTGGGCGGTGGACGGTTCCGATTCGCGTCCGAACGCGGACGGCCAGTAGTCGGTGAGCACGACAACCGAGCGGAGGTCGGCGGCGGGTCCGCCGGCCTCCACCGGTCGTGGATCGCGGCGGATCCTTTCCGGGTCCGCCGCCTTCTTCTCTCTGGGCCTCGCGGCGCTGCTGGTCGGGTGCGGGGAGAGCCTCGAGGCGCGATCGGGACTGGAAGGAGCGTTTCCGAGCGACACGGCGGCGATCCAGGCGGCGCTCGAAGCCGTCGAGGTCGAGGACCGCGACGCCCTCGAGGGCATGTTGCTGACGCGGGAAGAACACCGGACGCTCGTCTGGGATTCGCTTCCGGAGAAGAACTACTTCTCCTTCGACTACGTGCGGCTTCTCAACGAGAAGAACTCGAAGAAGGCGATCACCCGGGCTCTCGAGCGCTACGGCGGACAGGACCTGAAGCTGGTCGGGATCGAGTACGAGAAGGGCACGGAGACCTACGGAGATGTGACGCTGCACCGGGGAGCTCAGATCCGGGTTCGACGCAGCTCGGACGGGGAAGAGGGAGAGATTGCCCTCGTGGACGTGCTGTTCGAGAGGAACGGTGGATGGAAACTGATGAACTACGTGGAATAGCCAGGGAAGCCGTGCCGGGCGCCGATCCGGGAGCCGCTGGACGGCGGACCCGCTGGGCCTGGCTCCGGAGCTACGTCAGGCACCGGGTGGATGAAAGGCTCGAGCCGGGCGCCCTGGGGCGGGCGCTCGACGAGCTTCACACCGAACCCGGGGCGCCGGTCACCGACGGCGACTGATCCGCCCTAGCGACTCCACGCGTCGTTCGAGCGATCGTCGTCGGGGTACACCTGCCGGGGATCCAGCCGGACGCCCGCCAGCTCGCGACCGGCCGGCAGCCGGTAGACGAAGTCCGGGCCGAGATTCCACATCTCGACGGGCAGCCGGACGGTCTCCGTGGTCCCGTCGGCGAACCGGAGCTCCAGCTCCACCGGCATGATCATCTCGCCCCGGCTCCGGAGGTGAATCCACGCGGGATTTGTGGAATCGCCCGGCCACACAGCCTCAATGGAGTGGTCGAGCCTCGCGGTCGTCTCGACCCAGCCTCGCCAGAACCAGTCGAGGCGTGCGCCGGCGGCGTCTTCCATGGCGCGGAAGAAGTCGGCGGGAGCGGGGTGCTTGAAGCTCCATGCCGCCGTGTACTCGGCCAGCGCCCGATCGAACACCTCGGGCTCGAGCACTTCGGTGCGCAACAGGTGCATCATCAGCGCGGGCTTGAAATAGGCGGCCCAATAGAGGTCGTGCTGCTGGGTCGGCGGGAGGGCCATCGGCTGCTCCCGACCCTCTTCGGCGTGCGCCGCCCATTCCTCCAGCGGCTGCTTCGAGATCCAATCGGCGTAAGAATCTCCCGCGAAGTACTCCTCCACCGAGCCGATGTCGATGAAGGTGTTGAACCCCTCGTCCATCCAGGGGTGCAGCATCGGGTACCATTCGTGTCCGAATTCATGGGTGAGCACCCAGTAGAGCGCCTCCCGATCGGCATAGCCGGGCACGAAGGTGAGCATCGGGTACTCCATCCCCTCGTTCGGGCCCTCGACGGTCGTGGCGTGCGGCCACGGATACATCGCCAGCCTCTCGGAGAAATTCTTGATCGAGACCCACGACAAGCGGTTGGCCTCTTCCCACGAAACGGCTTCGGGTCGGTAGAAGGTCTGGATCCGGATCCCGTTCCAGGTGCTGGCGTCCCAGCGGAAATCGGGGGCCAGGGCGAAGGCGAAGTCGCGCACGTTCTCGGCCGAGAACTTCCAGGTCTTCGTCCCTCCGACCGGCCGGTCGCGTCCGGCCAGTGATTCCTCCCGGGTGATCACCTCGACCGCTTCTTCCGAGCCGTCGGCCCGTTCCAGTCTCTCCCTCTGCTCGGCGGTGAGGACCTCTCGATCGTTGGTGAGGGTTCCGGTCGCCGTGACCACGTATCCCGCAGGCACGGTCAGCTCGACCTCGAAGTCACCGTACTCCTGATAGAACTCGCCGGCGCCGAGAAACGGGTCGACGTTCCATCCGGACAGGTCGTCGAATACGGCGACGCGCGGATACCACTGCGCTACCTGGTAGAGCGTTCCGTCCCGTCCCATCCGTCCGTAGCCGTACTCGGGGAGGGGCCAGCTCCAGGCCAGTTCGATCTCTACTCTCTCTCCCGGCGGCAGCAGTTCCGGCAACTCGACCCGCATCAGCGTGCCGGCATCGACCGTGGAGAGCGCCCTGTCCCCGGTCTCGACCCGGGACAGCTCCATGCCGCCCCCTCCGGAACAGGAGAAGTCGAATACCGCGTCCCCGAACATCAGCGGCGGTTGATTGAGCTTGGCCGCCGTTCCCTCGGGATCGCACAGGTCGGCGTCCAGCTTCAGCCACAGATAGGCCAGTGTCTCCGGGGATCGATTGTGATAGATGATCGTGCCGGTGCCGGAGAGCAGCGGGCCCGCCGTGTCGATCGAGGCCGCCATCCGGTAGTCGACCTTCTGCTGCCAGTAGTCGGGTCCCGGCGTTCCCGATCCCGTCCGAAGCCGATTCGGCGCCGGCAGGTCGAGCGGGCGGAAGGGGGAGTTCTCCATCCAGCCGATCGTCGCCGGGGGTGTCGGATCCCGAACGGTCTGCTGCGCATCGACCCGGGAAGGGAGGAATCCGATCGTGAGCGTAATGACGAGGGTGGCGGACGGAAGGGCGGCGAGCATCCGAGGCATGGTGATCTCCCGGGTGGTTGCAGTACTGCGCGGGTCGCGGGCGAACGAGATTCACACCCGTTCCGCGCGCCACCGTGAATAGACATCCCCGGCGCCGGCCCATCAAGGATCGACCCGGCGACCGATTGCAGGCGCGATCCCGCGACGCGTAAGGTTCGCGGACCGCGACAGGACCGAGCACGAGGAGAGGCGATGGCGAAGCGAGGGGACGATGGCACGCGCTGGATCTGGAAGCGGGTCGCGATCGCGGCGGTGCTGGTCGGACTCGCCGTCGCATTCACCGGCAGGTTTCCGACGAATGGTGCGCACTTCGGGATCTGGTCGATCGTTCCCCCGGTCGCCGCCCTGGTGCTGGCCTTCGCCCTCCGCGAGGTGATCGCGGCCCTGTTCGTCGGGATCGTTCTGGGCGGCGTGATCAGCGGGAGACCGAACATCGTCCAGGAGTTTCTGATCCCGTCCATCGGGAGCTCCTCGTACGCCCTCATCCTGCTCGTCTACCTCTGGTCGCTCGGGGGGCTGATCGGTTTGTGGACGCGAACGGGAGGGGCGCTGGAGTTCGCCGAATGGGCTGCCGCCCGCATCGTCCATGGCCCGAGGTCGTCGAAGTTCTTCGCCTGGATGATGGGACTGGTGTTCCACCAGGGAGGCACGATCAGCACGGTCCTCACCGGAGCGACCGTGCGCCCGATTTCCGATCGCCACCGTGTGGCCCACGAAGAACTGGCGTACATGGTGGACTCGACCGCGTCACCGGCGGCGACCGTGATCCCGTTCAACGTGTGGCCGATCTACGTGGGCGGGCTGGTGGCCGGGACGATTCCCCTGATTCCGGATGAGCAGGCCGGCATCGCCCTCTTCTTACGCGCGATCCCGTTCAACTTCTATGCGATCTTCGCGGTGCTGTTCACGCTGTTGTTCGCCTGGGACCGGCTTCCCTGGCTACCCGGCCGGCGAATGCAGGCGGCGGTCCGACGGGCTCGCGAGACCGGAGAGCTGGACCGTGACGGCGCGAATCCGCTCACCTCCGCGGAACTGACGCGGATGCGGCTCCCGGAGGACTACGACCCGTCTCTGTGGGATTTCTTCGTCCCGATCGGAACCCTGCTCGGGGTGGCGGTGCTTCCCTTCCTGTGGACGTTCTTCGTGATGGGGAACCGCAGCTCGCCGTCCCTGCCGATCGCCGAAGCATTCGTTCTCGCGGTCCTGGCCGGAATGCTGACCGCCCTTCTCCGGGGCATGAGCTGGCGAGACGTGGTGGATGGTTTCGTATCCGGCTGCAAGGGCGTGACGATCGGGGCGATCGTGCTGGCCCTCGCCGTGACCTTGAAATCGGTCGCCGACGCGGTGGGAACGGCCGACTACGTGGTGGAGACGATGGGCGGTTGGATCCCGCCGTTCGCTCTCCCGGCGGCGCTGCTCGGCGTGACGATGTTCGTCGCCTTTTCCACCGGCACCTCGTGGGGGACCTATGCCGTGCTCTTCCCCGTCGCGATGCCCCTGGCGTGGAGCATTCACCCGGATCCGGCCTACCTGACTCTCTGCTTCGCCGCCGTGACGGGCGGAAGCGTGTTCGGGGACCAGTGTTCTCCGATCTCCGACACCACGATTCTTTCGTCGCTCGCCACGGGGTGCGACCTGATGGACCACGTGCTGACCCAGCTGCCCATGGCAGTGGGAGCGGCTGGCCTGGCCGCGGTCCTATACACCGTGCTCGCCGTCGCGGCGCTCTGATTCGGCCATGACCGGGCGACCGCAGCGGCTCGTGACCGTGACAGGTCCCGGGATTCGTCGTACAATCGGTGACGTTACCGGGCATCGGGCCCGGGCGCAGCGCACACTCCACAGGGGTGTCCGACGCGATCCAGAGGGGGAGGCTCCTTGAGCGAAAATCAGACCCGGTCCGCGCTCATTCTCGGCGCCTCGAGCGGCTTCGGCGAGGCCGCGGCCCTCGAGTTCGCCCGGGCGGGTTACGACATCTACGGGGTTCATCTCGATCGTCGCGCCGGACTCAAGCACGTCGAAGAGATCGCGGAGGAGATCCGGGCCGCCGGCCGATCCTGCCGATTCTTCAACATCAATGCCGCCAGCCCGGACAAGCGCGCGCAGGTGCTGGACGAAATCGCCGGCGAGGCGCCGGAGAACTCGGTACGGGTGCTGATGCACTCGCTCGCGTTCGGCACCCTGAGGCCTTTCGTCGCCACCGGTCCGGCCGATGAGATGGGGCCGGAGCAGATGGACATGACGCTCACCGTCATGGCGCACAGTCTCGTCTACTGGACGCAGGGCCTCGTAGCTCGTGACCTGATGGGCAAGGGCGGGAGGATCTTCGCCATGACGAGCTCCGGCGGTGATCGGGCGATTCCATCCTACGGCGCCGTCTCGGCCGCCAAGGCATCTCTCGAGTCCCATTGCCGTCAGCTGGCGCTGGAGCTGGCGCCCCGCGGGATCACGGCGAACGCGATCCGCGCCGGGGTGACCGACACGCCCGCCCTGCGGAAGATTCCCGGCGCCGAGCAGATGATCGAGGAGGCCGAGAGGCTGAACCCGTATCATCGCCTGACGACCCCCGAGGACGTGGCGAGGTGCATGGTCGCGCTGGCCGACGAGAGGACCTACTGGATGACGGGCAACACGATCCGGGTCGATGGAGGAGAGGACTTCGTCGTTTCGATTCCGTCATGACGGCCGGATCTGCACGAGGAGGTAGCGAGTGACGATCATCGACGAGGTGGTGCGTGATGTCACGCGCACGGCGCGCCGCGAGATCGGAGCGACCGTCCGGGAGTTCTATCCGGAGCCGGCGCCCGACACCGGGGCCGAGTTCGGCCGCAAGCTCGGACTCTGGCTGACCGTCGGGACCGTCGTGATCGGCGTCGGCGCGGCGGTGATCATGGCGTTCAGGGACAACTGATCGCCATCGGCTCGCTGCGCGTCTGCGGGGTCCAGTCGGACCCCGTTCTCGGTGACACCGAGGGAAATTCCGCCCGCATCTGCGAGTCGCTCTCGTCCGCCGCGGCGGAGGGCGCACAGCTGGTCGTATACCCCGAGGCCGCGTTGACCGGCTACCTGTTCGACGATCCGCAGGAAGCCCGGGCGGGATCCGTCGAGAGTGACTCGTCGGAGATCAAACGCATCGAGCACGCATGCCGCGAGCTGGGAACCTGGTGCGTTTACGGCGCGATCGAGCGTGTCGCAGGATCGAGGATCTTCAACACGGCCTTCCTCCAGTCGCCGGATGGAGAGCGAGGACGATACCGGAAGGTCCACACCCTCTGCCTCGGCGTAGACCGCTTCACGACCCCGGGTGATGAAGGATTCCGGGTATGGGACACCCCGATCGGCAGGATCGGCATCAACATCTGCTACGACGGTTCCTTCCCCGAAAGCGCCAGGATTCTCAAGCTGCTCGGAGCGCAGATCGCGGTGCTTCCGACGAACTGGCCCGACATCGAGTTGAAGACGGAACTGGTGCGCGTGCGCGCCCGCGAGAATCATCTCTGGTACTTCGCCGTCAACCGGGTAGGGACCGAGCGAGGCGTGACCTTTCCTGGGGGGAGCGTGGCCGCGGACCCCGAAGGCCGGGTGCTGGCGGCGCTCGGCGCCGGGCCGTCTTCGTTCCTGGTGGAGGTGGATCCGCAGAAAGCGGATGCGAATCGCGTGGTTCGGAGGGAAGGAAGCTACGAATACGATTACATGACCGACCGCCGACCCGATGCCTACGGATCGCTGGTGAAGATCAGAAGCGGCGAGCCCTCCGGGCGGCCGAGAACCGGCCGGTGAGGGTCAGGCCACGATCTCGCGGCAGTGCCGGAAGTGCCCTCGCACTCCTCCATTACCGAGCGGAGGGCACCTCAGAGGGGGGGCTACGACGTCAGGTGGCTCGAGTCGCAACTCCTCGAGGAGCGGTCCCTGCGTCAGGTTCGGCGGCTCCACCCTCGGCTCGACCGTCGCCGGGAGAACGGGAGGAGCCAACATCGGAGCTTCAAGCTCGATCGCGGGCGTGTCCCGCACCTCCCCGGTGTCGGCATCCACCGACTGCACCGCACTGCTCGCGACCGACAGCGCCGCCAGCGTTCCCAGCATCCCGAGTACTTCCCGGATCTCCATCCGCCCGTTCATCGTCCTCTCCTCCCAAGTCCATCCGGGTCCGCGAAAGTGCGGGGCTTGCCCCTCTCACTTCGATTGGACACTACCAAGCTCCGTACCGTTGACTGACCCTACGAGAGATCGGGTGCGGGAGTTTCGCGAGGTTCGAGTGTGGCGACCGGGTTCGCCGATCGAACGAACCCGGTGATTCCGAGGCATCAACGGAAGTAGAGCTTCGCGATCCTCCCCTCCGGCCCGACCAGCCAGCCGGCGCCTGTCGAGGCGAATCCGAGGCCCCACCACTCGCGATCGTCGAATCCCAACCAGCTGATGCCCCCGTCGAGGGTCAGGTCGGCGCCACCGGGGCCGACGGCCACGGCTACCGGAGGGTGCGTGTCGGGGATCCAGGCCACGCCGTAGGCGGCGCCCGGCATGCGGAGAGCTCCACCCGCGGTCCAGGTCACGCCGCCGTCCGCCGTCATGGCGACGTTCGCGGTCCGCTCCCCGGGCTTGCCGAGGTGCCCGCCCACGACCAGGCCGAACCGTTCGTCACGGAAGGCGACGGAGGTGATTCCGGCTGCCTCCCCGGCCACGATCGGTGCGACCGAGGCCATCCACGACCAGCCCCTGTCGGCCGAACGGAGGACCCGCGCCTCTTCGGCGTTCCCGGTTCCGATCCAGGCCACGTTCTCCGCCCCGATCGCGAGGCAGGTACCGCTGGCCGCGAACCCTCCCTCCCCGTCGAGGGCCGGGGGGAGCCGCTCGCCGGCCAGGCGCGACCAGGTCTCGCCTCCGTCGGTGGTACGGAGAATCCGCAATTCGCCTTCCACGGCATCTCCATAGACCAGCCCGCGCCGGTCGTCGAACATCGACAGGCAATCGTAGAACCCGTCGGCTTCGTCGTTCGTCCACTGGATTCGCCAGCTGTCTCCGCCATCGTCCGTCCGGTAGATGCGTGACATCTCTCCCGGCCCGGCCGCGAGAAGCCAGGCCGTTTCCGCGGAGATCGCGTGGACGTCCCGGAACTGCAGAGTGTCGGCCCCCGCTACCGTGCCGCCCTTCCAGGTGTTGCCCCCATCTTCCGTGCGGAGCCAGGTCCCACCGTGGCCGCTGACCCAGACGACTCGTTCGCTCACCGGACTCACGGCCTGGAGAAGCACGCTCACGCCGCTGCGTTGCAGCTCGACTTCCGGTGAACGGACGTCCTGGGCGAGCACGTCTCCGGCCCCGAGCAGCAGCATGGACAGGACCAGAACGACACGAGGGGCCGATGCACCGGAGGCCCGCCGCCGCGGGCCTCCGGGATTGTGTCCGGACCGAAGGCGCGTGCCGTCGGATCCGGGAGAGGTCGCGATCAGAGACTGTCCGCCCACTTGCGGATCTCCTTGCCGAAGTCCTCGAGCGCGCGGAGCATCGGGGCCGGGCCGCCGACCGCGCGCGCGAGATTGTCCGCCACGTTGTCCCAGTTGACGACGTGCCAGAAGGCCTCGAGATAGTCGGGGCGTCGATTCTGGTACTTCAGGTAGTACGCGTGCTCCCAGACGTCCACGCCCATTATGGGCACGTAGCCGCTCATCAGCGGGCTGTCCTGGTTCGCCGAAGAGAAGACCTCGAGCTCGCCGAAAGAGTTGACCGCCAGCCAGCCCCAGCCCGAGCCGAACTGCGATCCGGCGGCGGCGGTCAGCTTTTCCTTGAACGCATCCAGGGATCCGAAGGCATCGTCGAGCCGGTCGGCCAGCATCCCCTCGGGGCCGTCCGATCCCCCGGGCGCGATCACGTTCCAGAAGAGCTTGTGATTGACGTACCCGCCGCCGTTGTTGCGAACCGCCGTCTGCACGTCCGAGGGCAGGGAGTCGAAGTGCCACAGCAGTTGCTCGGCCGAGAACTTCTGCATCTTGTCACGGCCTTCCAGCGCTGCGTTCAGCTTCTTGGTATAGCCGGCGTGGTGTTTCGAATGATGAATCTCCATCGTCTTCGCGTCGATGTAGGGCTCGAGCGCGTCGTAATCGTAGCCAAGCTGGGGAAGCTCGAACGGATAGCCCATCTCGGACTCCTTCCTGGTTGCGTGAGGACAGGTGCTGATCCGGAGGGACGGCACGTGGTCGATTGTGCCGCAGTCCCGGCGTAACGCGTGCCTATGCGATACGATGAAACCGGCCCGCGTGTTCCATCGACGGAGCCGACCGGCAGGTCAGCCGGCGATATCGATCGTGACGTCGATGCGTCGGTTCCGGCGACGTCCTTCCGCGGTGTCGTTCGGGGAGATCGGTCGAGTCTTTCCGTAGCCGACCGCCGTGATCCGGTCCGCGCTCATCGCGATGCTCGTCAGGAGGTAGTCCCGCACGGCGATCGCCCTGCGCTGGCTCAGCGCCTGGTTCGTCGCGTCGTCTCCGACGTTGTCCGTGTGACCCTCCACCACGATCCGGGAATCGGGAAACTCGCGCACCACCCGCTCCAGCTTCGTGAGCAGCGGAGCATCCTCCGGAGCGAGCTCGGCGGACCCGGATCGGAAGGACAGACCCGCCAGGCGGACCGTGACCCGGTCATCGGTCACGAGCACTTCCGCTTCTTCCGGGTCGAAGATCGCCCGTACCTCGCGGAGCCGTCGCTCCCGTTCTTCCCGCCTCGCCAGCTCGGCCGAGGCGGCCGCCTCGCGACGCTCGACCTCGGCCAGCTCGGTCTCCACGCTGTCCAGTCGCGCCTCGAGCTCGGACGCCCGCTTCGACCTCTCCTCCAGCTCCCGTTTCAAGCGAGCGCGCTCCGCCTCGACCGCGGAGGCCCCGGCGAGGACCTCCTCGGAGAGAACTTCGAGATCGGACTCCGCGTCGGGCGACAGGGCCAGCGCCTCGGAGAGTGAGACCAGGTAGGCCTCACGCCGCAGGAGGACCTCCTCACCGCTGATCTTCCGGCTGTGGATGCTGTCCGCGAGCGGAGCGAGTCTCCCGGCGTGCGAGAACCCTCGCGCGGCCGACTCCGCCAGCCGCGAGATCTCTTCCGGCTGCGGCAGATCGGAGTCGAGCCGTGCCTTCGCCTCGGCGTACAGGCTGTCCGCGAGGTCGTAGGTCAACGAAGCCCTCTTGTGGGCGTCGAGATCCCGGGCCTCTTCTCTCAGCGCTTCGGCGTGGCTCACGGCCTCAGAGGCCTCCTGCAGGGTCACCGACTGCTGGGCCGCGAGACTCCTCGTGCCCGATATGGCGACGACGAACAGGAGGCCGGTCGCCCTGAGGGCGTGCGGAACCCCGCGAAGCCCCGCTCCAGTCACCCGGCCGCCTCCTCGATCCGGTCCACCAGCTCCCGGATCGTGCTCACCCCCCGATCGATGGCATACCACCGCCGGGTGTCCTTGTAGATCGCGCCGGCCGGTCGGACTCCCGCCCGCTTCTCGCGAATCACGAACGCCTGCAGTTCTGCGGGTCGGGGGCCCCACCGGCCGATCGCGTTCCCCTCCTCGTCGAGCAGGATGGCGAGCGGAATCGATCGACTGCCGTTGGTCAGATACCGATCCATCAGCTCGGGATTCTCGTCCCGCTTCAGAATGCGGAGCTCGAGCCCCGGGGCGTCTGCGGCGAACCGTGCCAGCACGGGCACCGTGTTCGACGCGTCTCCACACCAGTCTTCCGAGAGAACCAGCACTCGCCATGAGCCCCCGATCTCTTCCATTCGTTCCAACTGCTCTTGGGGACTTCGGGTCCTCCGCCACACGCCGTTCCACAGGTCGGCATTCTCGCGGACCTCGTCTTCCAGGTAACGGTCCCAGGGCAGGGCCCGGAGCCAGTCACTCTCGTGGTTTACGGGGGCGTCGGACAGCGCCGTTCTGCCGCTCGTCGATATGCTTGTCATGGTGGCCTCCGGGCCATTCATCCCGTACCATTACGAATTCAGTGCGCGGGCCCGTCGAGTCGGAACTTACGGGGCTCGCGGCTACGGGAAACCCCGCGGAGCGCGGACCGGTTCCCGCGAGGCGGACTCGGCCGGACCGCCGTCGCCGGACGCCGGTGCTCGGCCGTCAGATACTCGCCAGACAGGGAGTCCAGAATCATGCATCCCGATCCCCACGGAATCACAGTAGAGGGCGACCTCCGCCCGCCGCTTCCGATCAACGAGCCGGTACTGCCGTATGCGGCCGGTTCTCCGGAGCGGGCCGAGCTGAAGGAGACCCTCGAGGCGATGGCCTCCGAGGTCATCGACATCCCGGTCATCATCGGCGGACAGGACATTCTCACGGGCGACACGGCCGAGGTGGTCATGCCGCACGACCACGGGCACGTCCTCGCCCGATACCACAAGGCGAAGCCCGAGCAGATTCAGGCGGCGATCGACACCGGACACGAGGCGTGGCACGAGTGGTCCGACTGGCCCTGGCAGGACCGGGCCGCGGTGCTCCTCAAGGCGGCCGATCTGCTGGCCGGTCCGTGGCGGGCGACCCTGAACGCATCGACGAGGCTCGGGCAGTCGAAGACGGTGCACCAGGCCGAAATCGACGCGGCCTGCGAGATCATCGATTTCTGGCGGTTCAACGTCCATTACGCGAGGGAGCTCTATTCACAGCAGCCGATCAGCTCGCCCGGCATGTGGAACTACATGGACTACCGCCCGCTGGAAGGCTTCGTCTACGCGATCTCGCCCTTCAACTTCACCTCGATCGGCGCGAACCTGCCGACGGCCCCCGCACTGATGGGCAACGTGGCGATCTGGAAGCCGGCGCGGACCTCGCTGTACAGCTCCTACTTCCTGATGCGATTGCTCCAGGAGGCGGGCCTGCCCGCCGGGGTGATCAATTTTCTTCCCGGCAATTCGGCGCAGATCACCGAGCACCTGATCAAGAGTCCGCACCTCGCGGGCATCCACTTCACCGGCTCGACCGGCGTGTTCCAGAGCCTGTGGAAGCAGGTGGCGGAGAATCTCGAGAACTACCGCTCCTATCCGCGCATCGTCGGAGAGACGGGGGGGAAGGACTTCATCGTCGCGCACGAATCGGCCGATGTGGATGCGCTCGTGACGGCGATGATCCGGGGCGCCTTCGAGTACCAGGGGCAGAAGTGCAGCGCCGCGTCGCGGGCCTACGTGCCCGCATCGCTCTGGCCGGATGTGAAGACGAAGCTCGGCACGGAGCTCGCCACGGTGAAAATGGGTGACCCGCGCGACTTCGAGAACTTCTTCTGCGCCGTGATCGACGGCTCGGCTTACGCCGACATCAAGGGCTACATCGATGATGCGAAGGGCAGTCCCGATGCCGAGATCCTGTTCGGCGGTGATTGCACCGACGAGAAGGGCTACTTCATCGAGCCCACCGTCATCCTGGCGAAAGACCCGAAGTACCTGACCATGTGCGAGGAGATCTTCGGACCGGTCCTCACGGTGCACGTTTACGAGGATGCGAAGTGGGAGGAAACTCTGAAGCTGGTGGACGGGACTTCTCCCTACGCGCTCACCGGGGCCGTGATCGCGAACGATCGAGGGGCAGCCCGGCAGGCGATGGCGGCCCTCCGGCACGCCGCCGGCAACTTCTACATCAACGACAAGCCGACCGGCGCCGTGGTCGGACAGCAGCCCTTCGGCGGCGCGCGCGCCAGCGGCACCAACGACAAGGCGGGCTCCTACCTTAATCTGATTCGCTGGATCTCGCCGCGGTCGGTGAAGGAGACCTTCGTGCCGGCCGTCGACTACCGGTATCCGTTCATGAAGCCGGGGAAGACCGAGGCGGCCGCCGAGGCGCTCGAGGACCTGGGCGAGAAGCTCGGTGTTCAGATCGAGGAGCTGAAGGGGCACCTGGGGACGCTCGGCGGATCGTTGAAGGAACGGCTGGAGGGCGCGGTCGAGCGAGCACGCGCGGAGAACGAGGGTCGAAAGGTGGATGTCGAAGGTGCGGATGACGGCGAATCCGCCTGATCCGCACCGGTCCCGGGCCGCCGCGTTCGCGCGCGCGGCGGGTCCGGGCCGAAGCGTCGTATTCGCCGCGCTTCTCATGCTTCTTACTCCGGTATTCACGAGGGCGGATGTCGGTCCACCCGCTCACATGCGCGTCGTCGAGGTGGAGCCGGACCGATACCGGGTGACCTGGCGGGTTCCGACCGTCCTGCCGGCCCGGGCCGTACCGACGCCGCGACTCCCGGAGGGCTGCGAGCCGATCGGTGAGCGGACGGTCACCTCGCAGCCCGGCGCCTGGGTGTTCGAGCGCGCCTGGAGCTGCGAGGTGTCGATCGCAGGTCGCGAACTCGGCATCGTCTATCCGTTCGGCACCATGGCGCTCACCACGGTCGCCCGGGTCGAGCTGCTGTCCGGCGACCGCTTCGCCCGCGTCATCAGCCCCGGCGATCCGCCCTGGATCCTCCCGGAAGGGACCGCCGCGCCGGACCCGGTCGGTATCGCCGCCGCCGCCGCGCGCGCGGGCGTCCGCCACGCGCTGGATGCGCCCGTCCACTGGATTTTCGTCGCGGTCGCCGTCGCACTGGGCGCCTCCGCCGCGCCGGCGGTCGTCACGGCGTTCACCGGCGCGCAACTCGTCGGCGCGGCGCTCGCGGCCGGGCCGGCCCCCGCGATTCCCGGCGTCCCGGCGGAGATCCTGTTCGCGGTCGCGACGGCGCTTCTGGCCCGCGAGGCCCTGCGTTCCCCGGCGATGCGAGGGAGCGTGCTCCCGGTCGCCGCCGCGGCGGGCCTGGCCCACGGACTCGCCATCGCGGGGCTCGTGACCTCGCAGCTCGGGGGGGAGTCGGCAGGGTTCGCGGTCCCGCTCGTGGCGGCACTCGGAATCGATGCCGTGCATCTGGCCGGAGTCGGCCTGCTGCTCGGGCTCGGTCGGTTGCTCGCCACGACCGGTGCGCCGGATCGAAGGCGCCGCGGGGTGGCCTGGGCCGGCGGCGTCGGCGCGATGGCGATCGCGCTCGGTCTCGCGTTCGGGGCGGCTCCCGTCGGGGCCGACGCCTCCCCGTCGGTCAGCACGTCGCTGGATGCGCGACCGGACGGGGTGACAGCCGGGCCGAGGGGATCGCAGCGGATTTCCCCCGCGGCGCCCGACGCACCGCTCCAGAGCTTCCTGGCGATCGAGCCGTTCGAGATGCGGCACGAGGCGATGGTCCGCCTCGGTCCGATGGCCTCCGCGTTCGGGCTGGACCCGCAGGGAACGCTGAATGCGAGCGAACAGCCGGGCGTGCTGAAGCGTGTCAGCCGGTTCGTAGTCGAAAGCACCCGTCTGACGGCAGATGGGGAGACGATCGCGCCGAGGCCCCGCCGGGCCGACTTCATGGAGGTGAGCCCGACCGGCGCCCTCCCGCGCATGAATGCCGTTGCCGAGCCGGTGGCCGACGCAGTGGTCGGTGTCGTGATCGCCTATCCGACCGACGGGGTCCCGGAGCGCGTTTCGCTGACGTGGGAGCCGTTCCCCGGAGCCGTAATCGAAATCCCGGCGACGCTGATCGACCCGGAATCGAACGGCTTCGAGATACTCACCGCCGGAAGCCCGAGCCTCGACTGGGAGAATCAGCTCTCCGAAGACCCGATCCCGACGGTCGCCGCGATACCGGTCGAGCCGGCGCGCCTGCCCATCCCCTGGCTCTCGCTCCCGTTTTTCCTGGCGGCATTGACGCTTCTCGGAGCGGCCCTGGCGAACCGGAGGCGGACGCTGACGTTCGCGGGCGCTCGTGTGTTCCTCGTGCTGGGTCTCCTGGCCGGACCTCTCGCGCAGACGGCGATCGCCGTGCCCGGTTCCTCGACCCCCGTGCCTTCCGAGCGACAGGCGCGTCGTGTTCTCGCCGGCCTGCTCCCCAACATCTACCGCGCCCTCGAGTACCGGGACGAGTCGGCGATCTACGACCGTCTCGCCGTGAGCGTCACCGGCGAGACTCTGACCGACGTCTACCTCGAGCAACGCCGTTCGCTCGAGATCGAGGAACGCGGCGGGGCACAGGCCCGAGTAGAGGCCGTGGAGGTGCTGAACGTGGATCGAGTCGAAGGTCGGGGAGACGGATT
>JARRPA010000011.1:0-20681 GCA_037383305.1 Gemmatimonadota bacterium
GCTCCCGCGCCACCGCAGCCACGTCGGTGTCGCCGGCCGCGAGATACCTGTTCGAACGGCGGCGGGAAGCTAACCGTTCGAGGACTCGCCGGCCAACATCCGGACCCAGCTGTGCGGACACCCATCCACCTGCACGTGAAGAGGCTCCCGGTGGTCGCCCAGACGCCGCCGGAATCCGTCCACGACTCGCTGCACCCGGCCCGCCGGCACGCGGCCGTACTCGGTGATCCGCACGCTCGGAAGAGAGCCCGCAACGTCGTTCGCACCCGTCCCGGAAACCCCGTTCGGGTCCGAACCTCCGTTCGCGGGACCGTGTCCGGCGGAGCCGTTGCCGTTCGCCGGCCTCTGGCCGGACGGGTTCCCGTTCGAGGTCGCAGGCGGATCGGTGAATTCCACCGCACACACCCGTCGCATTTCATCGGCGAGCAGGCGCGTGAACAGGACGAAGTCGCTCGAGTCTTCGATGTCGGGCAGCGGGGGAAACACCCAGAGATCGCAGATCTCGATCGGGGAAACTCGACGCCCGAGCGCATGCAGACGCGTGGCGAGGTCCGACTCCACCGCGGTCGTCGCGGCGGACTGTTCGCTTGTCCCGTTTCCGTCGTGCAAGAGCCCTCCAGGGCCAGGTGACACGGAGACGACGCCGCCGGAATCGGCGGTGGACAGGCGGGACCCGGAAGAATTTAGGGGGTTCGCCGCCGTGCGTACAGGGGACGCCGGGTGCGAGCGACTCAGAGTGCGCTCTCGATCGCGTTCAGTACGAGTCGTTCGGTCTCGGCCAGGCCGTGAGATACGAGTGCGCCCGCCGCCTTCACGTGGCCGCCGCCCCCGAGCTCCCGCGCCACCGCAGCCACGTCGGTGTCGCCGGCCGAACGCAACGAGACCTTGGTGCGGCCGTCGGGCAGCGCGCGGAAGAGCACGGCGACCTCCACTCCCTGCAGCCGACGCGGATACTCGACGATCGCGTCCAGATCGTCTTTCCCTGCACCCGTCAGTTCCATATCGGCCGGCGTGAGGCTGATCCACGCGACCGGGAGTTCCGGGTGGACCTGGAGCGCTTCGAGCGCCCTGCGGGTCAGAGCGAGGCTGTCGGCCGTATAGGTGGCGTAGAGTCGCCGATACATCGCCTCGGGGTCGACTCCGATCTCGATCAGCTCGGCGGCGATCCGGTGTGCGGGCGGGTTGGTGTTGGCGTAACGGAACGAACCGGTATCGGTTACGATCGCCACGTACAGCGCCTCCGCCTCCTCGCGGGTGGCCGGCACCCCTGCGAGCGCGAACAGGTCGTGCACCAGCTCGCCCGTCGCGCAGGCCGAAGGGTCGCGCACCGAGATCTCTCCGAGCGGCGGCCCGGCGGGCGGGTGATGATCGATCGTCAGCACCTCGCGACCGGAAAGATGGGAATTGACCGTTCCGAGCCGGGACGGCTCGGCCGTATCGAGCACGACGAAGAAGTCCGCCTCGCGCAGCGCTGTCTCGCCCGCCTCGTCCGCCGGGGTCCATGCCGGAATTCCGTCCAGCAGGAAGGCGAAGGATGCGGGAAAGGGCGTCGGGTTCACGATCACCGGCTGGAGCCTGCGGCGCCGCAGCAGCCGGACAGGGCCGCCTCGCTTCCGGCACCGTCGCCATCGGCATTGACGTGCGTGGTCAGCACGACCTTCAATCCCGGCGTCAGCCGCTCGAGGATCCGTGTCAGATCCTCTCTCCGATCAGCCACCACGTCCCCCCAGGCGTTTCCGGATCTTCGCCCACGTCGAGCCGACGTGGACCAGGTGACTGGATGGCCGACCTTCGATCCGGCCTGCGGAGAGTGCCGCGAGCAGCTCGCCCGGTCCCTCGAACGGAGGGACCACCGCGCGAGCGCGCCCGATCTCGCTCAACAGGTGTGCGTCGCTTCCCGCTCCGAGCGGGAGACCTCTCTCTGCCGCCCATCTACGGGCTCTCTCGTTGCGTTCCGGGTCGTGGATGCGTGCGTTGATTCCCTCGACCGCATCTATGCAGTCCTCCACGGTCGCGAGGAATTCCTCGTCCGTGCCCCGGTGCGAGTCGAAGGGATGCGGGAGATAGACCACGCCGCCCTGGGCCCGGATCGCACCCGCCGTCGTGCGGAAGTCCGATCCGGGCGGGATATGATTGATGAGATAGAGGCCGATCAGGTCCAGTCCCTCGGAGGTTCGAACCTCTTCACCGACGATCACCCGATCGGGAGCCGCATCGCGGGCGGTGAAGGCCCCCACGATCTGGTCGTGGTCGGTGATCGCGATCTTCTCGAGTCCCACCCGTCGCGCCTGCTCGATCACATCGGCCGGGTCCGACAGCGAATCCTTGGAGGCCGACGTGTGCATGTGAAGATCGATCATCCACTCGGCGTCCCGGCCGCCGTCGCTCTCATCGCCCCGGGCGGCACTTCCTTCCTCGATCCAGCGCCACACTCGCCGCGCATCCCTCTCCAGCGCTTCCCGGCTTCCCGGGTTCCAGATCACCCTGTGGGCGCCCCGTCGTTTCGTATCCGGGGCGAGCTGCGCCTCCTCGACCGCGTCGAACTCTTCCGGCGTGACTCCGCGCGCCGCCATGACTCTTTCCTTCCGGACCGAGGCCGGCGCGTCGACGGTGACCACCGCATCGAATTCTCCCTGCAGGCCTTTTTCGAACAGCAGGGGGATCTCGAGCACGACGACGGTCGCCCCCTGTTCAATTGCCCGGTCGAGTCTCTCCGCCCGAAGCCGGTCCACGATCGGATGAACGATCGCCTCGAGGCGCGCACGGGCCTCCGCATCGGCGAACACGACCCGTCGCATGGCCTGCCGATCCAGGGATCCGTCGGGCGAAAGCATTCCCTCGCCGAACTGTTCCGCGATCCGGGCCAGCCCATCGGTTCCCGGCTCGACCGCCTCCCGGGCCAGCAGATCGGCATCGATCCGCTCGGCGCCCCACGATGCGAACAGGTCGCCCACGGAGCTCTTTCCGGCGCCGAGACTTCCCGTGAGTCCGACCCGGATCATGCGTCCGTCTTCTCCTCGGCCGCCCTGTTCGGCGCCTCCGGTGCCTCGGTTTCCGGCGGCACGAGCGGGACCCGGGGCTCGTCGTCCACGCCCAGCTCGGTGCAGAATTCATCGAGCAGCGACGTCATGAGGTCATCGTACTCGTCCGTCGAGAGTCGGGACACGTCCAGTCGGGCTCCCGCCATCTCGCCATGGCCGCCTGCCGAACCGCGGCCTCCGACCACGCGGCGGACGAGATCTCCGGCGTGCGCGTCCGGGATGAGCGTCCGCAGGCTGAGATAGAGGCCGTCCCGGTAGCGACCGGCTGCGATGACCCAGTCGACGTCGTCCACGCGGAGAAACAGGTCGGCCAGCTGCGCCACGATGTCCGGGTAGTCCAGTTTACCGGCCGGAACGCAGACGACCCCTCCGCGGCTCCATGCCTTCTCCAGACCGGCGTGGATCGAGCGGTAGACGGCCCTCGGAACGCGTGCGTGGCGGATACGTGAGAGCGCGGCCGGATCGGAGCGAGGATACAGGAAGAGACTCGCGTCGAGCTCGGCCTGCGATGCCTCGCGACCGAGGTCCATCGTCTCCGACTGGATGGCGTAGAAGAGGGCCGTAGCCAGCGGACGGTCGGGCTCCAGCTTCGAGGCGCGCAGGAACTCGACGATCATCGACGAGCAGGCGCCGTACTCGGGCCGGACGTCGGAATAGGGAGCCGCCGAGCTCTCGGGTCGAACCGGATGGTGGTCGATCACGATCGTCGCGATCTGGCCCGCCGGCAGGGAGTTGTTGCCCGCACGCGGCTGGGTATCGACGAGGGCCACCGCCGTCGAGGGCGGAAACTCCAGCGACTCCGCCCGCTCGAAAGCGACGCCCAGCTCTTCGAGCAGCGCCCGGTTCTCGGCCCGACCGACGATCCCACCGAACCCCAGCGTGACCGGCAGGCCGGTGGCCTTTCCGAGCAGAAACCCCAGGCCGGCCGAGGACGCGATCGCATCGGGATCGGGGTTGTCGTGCGTGAGGACGATCACCCGCTCCGCATCGCCGATGGCACGCTTCATGGCGGAGATGCGTGCGGCGGTGTCGGGCCCCGGTCGGGCCGGGTTCTTCGGTCCGGGCGCCTCTCCACCCGCCTCCGCCGTCACCGGATCTTCCGCCGGCTCGTGCCCGCCCTGCTTCCGACCCGATTCTTCGCGCCCCGGGTCCGTCACTTGTCCCCCGGTCCGATCAGAAAGGGATTGGAGGCCGCCTCCCGCGCCACCGTCGTCGCAGGTCCATGACCCGAGTAGAGGACCGTGTCTCCCGGAAGGGAGAGAATCTGCTCCCGGATCGATGCGAGCAGCGTTCGGGTGTCCCCACCCGGCAGGTCCGTGCGGCCGATCGATCCGGCGAACACGCAATCGCCGACGAACGCCGAGGAGTGACCGATGAATACGACACCGCCGGGGGAGTGGCCGGGTGCATGACGGACCGTGAGCTCGATCGATCCGAACCGGAGCTCCTGGCCATCGGCGAGCTCGCGGTCGGGAACCGGCTGTGGACTCACGCGCAGACCGAACATCGCCGCCTGTGCGGGGGCCGCGCGGTACAGGTCGAGATCGGCCGGATGCAGATAGACCGGACAATCAAAACGACCCACCAGTTCACCGACGGCCGTGATGTGGTCGAGGTGCGCGTGGGTCAGGAGGATGGCATCCGGCTCGGCGCCCCAGGCTTCGAGGACTTCCGAGATCCGCTCCGCTTCGTCGCCGGGATCGATGATCAGCGCCCGGTCGGGCGCGTCCGGATGTCGCACGACGTAACAATTCGCCTGGAAGGCGCCGACGGGCAGGGCACGAATCTCCAGCCCGCGGGAGACGGGGGCGTTCAGACCGAGAAGGAGGTGCCGCAGCCACAGGAGCCGGTGGCGTTCGGATTGTCGAACGTGAACCCGGATCCCTTGAAGCTGCTGTGATATCCGATCACGATTCCCGCCAGATACTGGGCGCTGAACGGGTCCATGAGGAGCCGGATTCCCTGCGACTCGATGGCGAGGTCATCCTCGGCCGGCGGGTCTTCATCCACTTCCAGCCCGTATTCGAAGCCCGAGCAGCCTCCGGGGAGCACGCTCACCCGCAGTGCCGCACTGCTGTCATCGAGTCCTTCCGCCGAGAAGAACTTACGCACTTCGACGGCGGCCTCCTCCGTCAGCACGATGGCCCCGGCTTTCGAACCTGCTGTTTCGGTACGGCTCATTCCAATCGTCCCGGTATCGAAGTGAAGTGGCTCCGTCCGGGCCCGTTCGACGGACGCGGACGACCTTCCAACAGTTGACTACCCGTGCGACAGCCAGCGTTCCGCTTCGAGCGCCGCCATGCAACCGGTGCCGGCGGCCGTGACAGCCTGACGGTAGTAGTCATCCATGCAGTCACCGGCGGCGAAGACCCCCGGCGTGGACGTGGCCGTGCGCCAGGAAACGGGCAGGTGAATGTAACCGCTGGGCTCCAGGTCTACCTCTCCCCGCAGGAAGCCGGTGTTGGGATCGTGCCCGATCGCCACGAACAGGCCGCCTACCTCCAGCTCGCTCTCCTCGCCCGTCTCGCGGTTCTGCAGCCTCAGCTTCTCGATCACTTCGTCGCCGATCACTTCCGTGACGATCGTATTCCAGATGAAGCGGATCTTCGGATTCTCGAACGCCCTTTCCTGCATGATCTTGGAGGCACGGAGCTCATCCCTGCGGTGGATCACCACGACCTCGCTGGCGAACTTCGTCATGTAGGTCGCATCCTCGATCGCGCTGTCGCCTCCCCCCACGATCGCGATCACCTGATCGCGGAAAGCCGGCAGCGCCCCGTCGCACACCGCGCAGGCCGACACCCCTCCCCCGCTTTGTGCGAGGCGCTCCTCTCCGGGCACGTCCAACCATCGGGCGTTGGCGCCCGTGGCGATGATCACGGCCTCGGCCTCGTATTCGTCTTCCGCGCTCGTCCACAGACGGTGGGGAGGCCCCGAAAATTCCACTCGTTTGACATCCTCCATCACCGAGCGCGTCCCGAATCGGAGTGCCTGCTTCTTGAAGTCCTCCATCATCGCCTGACCTGTCACGCCGTCCGGAAATCCGGGATAGTTCTCGACTTCCGTGGTGAACATCAGCTGCCCGCCCGGCACCATCGTGCGGTGGAACGAACCCTCTATCACCAACGGATGCAGCTCCGCCCGTGCCGCATAAATCGCGGCCGTCCAGGCCGCCGGGCCCGAGCCGATGATGATGAGCTTCTCCCTGGTAGCCTCCGTCATGCTCTGTCCTCGGTGTCGGAAATCGGTTTCGTCTGGCGCGACTGCCCGGGTCGCGCGAGGTTTGCCACTCGCCGCATGATCTCCTCCAACCAGGCCGCAGGTACCCGCTGCGAGCCCGGTTCACTGCCCCCGGCGCCCGGACCGTGCCAGTCCGAGCCGCCCGACCGCACGAGCCCGTGCTTCTTCGCCACTCGTCCGAGCGAGGCACGGATGCTCGGACCGTTCGCCGCATGCAGAATCTCTATGCCGTCGAGCCCCGCGGCCACGTACGCGTCAAGGTCCGCCTCCGTGTAGTCTCGACCCGGGTGTGCGAGAACTGCGACACCGCCTGCCCGGTGGATGAGATCGAAGACCTCCCGGGGTGGAGTCGATCTCTTCTCGACGAAGGCTGGCCGGCCGCGTGAAAGCCAGGACCGGAACGCCGCATGAATGTCCGGCACCAGATTCTCCGCCACGAGTGCACGGCCGAGGTGAGCGCGGGTCGGGAGGCCACCGGGCGCTTCCCGCATCACCGCCTCCAGCTCGAGCGGCACGCCGTTCTCGTTGAGCCGTCCCACCATCTCCTCGGCCCTTCGGAGCCGGTCGGTCCGGAAACGCTCGAAGAAGTCGATGAGCTCAGGGTGTTCAGGATCGAATCCGTAGGCGAGCACGTGCACCGAGCGGTCGGGCTCGTTGGCCGACAGTTCCGCTCCGATCAGGAAATCGAGTCCGAGACGCTCGGCTTCCGCCCGGGCCTCTTCGACGCCGGCGACCGTATCGTGATCGGTCAGAGAGAGGCCGGTGAGACCTCGGGCAGCCACTGCACGGACGACCTCCGCCGGCGAGAGCACTCCGTCCGACGCCCGGGAATGGAGGTGGAGATCTACACGCCTCAACTCGCCGGTGTGCCCAGCGAAGCGGAACGGTCGAACAGCTCGGCGAGTTCCCGGGCCCCGAGGTCCGCGAGGTACGACTCCACGTCGGAACCGTCGTCGGGGACCTCGGCCACGCGATACGGACGTTGCCCGTTGCTGTCGCACAGGAAGATCACGCTTCGTTGACCCGGCTGCCGGGAAGGCCCGCCCGGAACGACACGCCAGACGTCGCCTTCCGCCTTCAGCTTCCTGCCCATATCTCGCACTCCGTCGCAGTCGCTGTCGATCGTGCCATCAGACGGGCTCGAGGCGGATGGCCGCCGCGAGATCACCGGCGAGTCGATGACTCCGCCCGTCCACCTCGGCGACCACCTCACCGTCATCATCCGACGCCGAAAGCACGATCACTTCCGTGCCGAGCAAGAAACCGTTGTCACCGAGGAACCGCAAGCGCTCCGAATCGTCGTCAGGGACTTCCCGGATCACGGCGATCGCCCCCGGCGGCAGATCCGACAGGGCCGGAAGGTCACGGACCCTGATCGTGCCGTCCGACCCGGGAATCGGAGCTCCGTGCGGGTCGGTGTCCGGGTCGCCCACCGCCAGAGCCATCCGGTCGATGAGCAGATCCGACGCGGCATGCTCGAGCCTCTCGGCCTCCTCGTGCACGCTGTCCCAGGTGAATCCCAGTCTTTCGATCAGATAACTCTCGATCACCCGGTGCCGCCGTATGATCCGCAACGCTGCTTTTTCGCCCGCCTCCGTCAACCGTACGCCGTGGTACGGCACGTGGGCCAGGAGGCCGCCGGCGGCGAGGTTCTTGACCATGTTGGTGACCGACGCGGGGGACCGGGCCAGTTCGGCGGCGAGTCGAGTGGTGGGGGCCGGCCCTCCCTCCTGCTGGAGCTTGTAGATCGCCTTCAGATAGTCTTCGACGGCTCGGCTGTGCCGGGCTCTTTTTCCCATGCGTTTCTCCCGCCGACCTCTAGATGCCGCGTCAGAGCGGCAGGAACTCCGCATCCGGGCCCAGCTCGGAGAGGAACGTCGCGATCAACTCGGCGGACCGCTGCACATCCTGCATGCTGACCAGCTGGTTCGGCGAGTGCATATACCGGTTCGGGACGCTCACCAGACCGGCGGCGACACCCGCTCTCGACATGCGCACCGCGTCCGCGTCGGTTCCCGTCATGGCAGGGAGCGCCTGGACCTGCAGTTTCATATCGCTCCCCTTGGCCGCGTCACGGAGGCGGGCGAACACCACGGGGTTGATCGCGGCGCCGCGGCCCAGTACCGGGCCCGACCCGATCCGGATGTCCCCGTGCTCCTTGCGATCCAGGCTCGGATGGTCGGTCGCGTGGGTCACATCGACCACGATACCCACCTGCGGATCCAGCCCGAACGCCCCGGTTCGGGCTCCACCGCCGGCGACATAGCCGATCTCCTCCTGTACGGTCGCCACCGCCACGACATGCGCGGCGCACCCCTGCTGCTTCGCGAGTCGCATGGCTTCGAGTACGACCGCTGCTCCGACCCGATTGTCGATGGAACGCGCCGCCACGAGTCCGTTAGCCAGTTCGAGCGTGCCGGAGGCGATGGTGGCTACATCTCCGATCGCGACCTTCGCTCTCGCTTCGTCTCCGTCCGCAGCTCCGATATCGATCCAGAGCTCCTTGAGCTTCACCGCCTTGTCGCCGTCGTCTCGGCGGATGAGGTGGATCGCCTTACGACCGACGACTCCGGAGACTGTCCCTCCGTCCGTCAGAATCTCGACCCGTTGTCCGACGAGCACCTGCGGGTCCCAGCCCCCGACCGGCTGCACCCAGAGAAATCCCTCGTCGTCCACGTGATGGACCATCAGCCCGATCTCGTCGATGTGCCCGGCGAGCATCACCGTGGGCGTTCCCCCGGAACCGATCTCGGCGAAGCTGTTCCCGTGCACGTCGCCCCAGACCCGATCGGCAAAGCCGCTCGCGATCTCTCTCCACGCGGCGGCCGCGACCGTCTCGAATCCGGAGGGCCCGGAGGCGTTCAGCAGTCGCAGAAGGTCATCTCGGATTTCGGCTGGCATCGATTTCTCGCTCGGGTTTGCTGGCACCTGTCAACTGTCGGGTCGACGGTGAACGTCGAGCGCCGCTGGCGTCCCGGCAGGGCCCTGCACGCCCCTGGACCGCCTCTCTACAGGCTAGCAGGCGGATGTGGGCTGAGCAACGGCGCCGGAGGAGCATTTTCGACGATCGACCGGAGGATACGACCACCCGGTCATGCGCTCTCTTCCGCGATCAGCGACCGTATCCTCCGCTCGAGATCCGGGTTCGCCTGCGGGGCGCTTCCCGCCTCGTGCAGATAATCCAGAAAGATCCGCTCGAAGTCGAAGTGCGGATAGCATCGACGGCAGATCTGGAGGTGTCGTCGCACGGTCTCGTTCCGCTCCGCGGGAAGTTCTCCATCGAGGAATTCGTACATCAGCGCGAGCGATTCCTCGCACGACAGTTCCTCCGCCTCCGCGTCGGTCCTGCGACCCTCCGGGGGCTTCTGACCATTCATGGAAGATATCCCTGTTCGACAGCGAACCTGTGCAGACTCTCCTGGAGTCTCTTTCTGCCCCTGAACAGCCTCGATTTCACGGTGCCGACGGGGATGCCCATCGTCTCGGCCACCTCCTGATACCTCATGCCTTCGACATCTGCGAGCACTACGGGAATGCGAAACTCGTCGGGCAGTTCCTCGATCGCTCGCAGGACCTTGTCGTTCACGAGCCGGTCGAACACCCTCCCCTCCGGATCGGCCTCGTACAGACTCCCCGACCCGTGCCCCTCCGCGATCTCTTCGAACTCCACCTTCACCGGCCGGGACATTTCCCGGCGATAGAGGTTAATGAATCCGTTCCTGAGAATGGTCATCAGCCAGGCGCGACAGTTCGTGCCGCTCTCGAAACGGTCCCAGGAACGCCATGCCTTCAGCATCGCATCCTGCACCAGGTCTTCGGAACGCGGCTCATCCCCTCCCGTCAGGCGCAACGCCAGTCCGAAGAGCGCGTCCAGGTGAGGCAGAGCCTCGGCTTCGAATTCCTTCCGCCGATCCTCGATGGTCCTCTGCCTCCCGTTTCCCCTGGCGACGACCGCGATCCCCACCCGGCCGAGGAGAAAAGCCGACCGGCTGCGTTGCCGGGGGAGCCTACCCCTCGCGCGCGGGCTCGAGCAAGTCGCGGGAACGCAGTCGACCGGCGACCGTATCACAACGGGCCGATGCCGATGCGCACGAATCGCGCGAGGATTCCCTGCACCGCCCCGAAAGGATCGACGTCTTCCTTGGCTGCCAGCAACTCCGACACCACGATCCGACTTCCCTCCGACGGTCCGGATGAGCACCCATCCCGGCGTCGGCGCTCGCTGCGGCACCTCGGAATCGCCGCCGCGGTCCTCTTCACGCTCTTTCTCGCGGTAACGCTGGTCTTCGCGGTCCGGTTCCGTTCGCTTCTGGACCCGGAGACGCTCGCCGCCCGCCTGGAGCCACGACTGACACAGGCAGCCAACCGGCCCGTCACGATCGACGGCGCCAGTCTGCGCCTCTGGCCGAGGCCCGGCGTCGAGGTGGAGGGGATTCGCGTCGCGAACCGAGGCATCTTCTCGGAGACCGCGCTCGCATCGGCGGAGGCCGTCATCCTGGAGCCTCGACTCCTGCCCCTCCTCAAGCGCGAGGTCGTGATCGACCGCATCCTGGTGAGGTCCCCGCGACTGCTCCTGGTCGTCGACGAGAACGGCACGAGCAACTTCGGTGATTTCATCCCGGAGCCCTCCGAAGCGGAAGGCCGCCCGGTCGGAGACGTCGGCGGCATCTCGCTCGAAGTGCGCAGTCTGGAGATCACGGATGGACACGCGGGCTACCGGGATGCGCAGCGCGACCGTTCCATTCAGCTGAGCGGCCTGCACCTCCAGACAGATCTCGATTTCGGAGGAGGCAAGAACGTTCGGAGTACCGGAAGCGCCGAAGCCGGGGAGGTCACGCTCGGCCTGCCCCAGTTCCGGGAACGCGGGATCGAGATCGCCGAGGCGGCGATCGGCTGGGACGCCCGCCTCGCGCTCGACGCCGGCACGCTCCAGATCGACCGGAGTGAAGTCCGGGCGGGCGCTTTCCAGGCGGACATCTCGGGCCGTATCGACTCGATCAGCCAGCCGGTGCGGTTCGTGGACGTCGCGGTTCGGGCGGAAGGCCTGTCCCTGGAGGACCTGATCGGGCCTGCCGACTCCGGTCTGCAGCCCTCCGGAGCCCTGGAAATGGACCTGCGGGTCAGCGGTCCGCTGGGACCCGGGACGACGCCTGAAGCCACCGGCCTCGTCACCTTGCGCGAGGGAACGCTGCGGACCGTCGCAGACGTGGCTCTGGTGAGCGAACTCGACGCCGAGATGGAGATCCGGGACGGCCGAGGCCAGGTGAGTGCCGGCGGCCGACTGCTGGACGGAGACCTGGCGCTGGCGGGCGAGGTCGGGATCGATTCGTTGATGTCGTACGATCTCGAACTTCAGGCCGATGCCGATCTCGCGGAGCTGTTGGCGACAATCCCTGCGACCGATGCCGCGCCTGCGGGAGGGACGCCGCCCGGCTCCGGATCGGACCGGTTTTCAGGTCGTCTGGCCATCGATGTCGGAGTTTCCGGTCATTCCGGCGGTGGCGGGGATCCGGGAGTCGAGGGAATGGCCACGATCACCGACCTGGAGGCGCGCTTCGAAGCGCTCTCCCGTCCTCTGGTGGCCGAACGCGTACCGATCCGTCTCTCGGGACAGTCCGCCTCGTGGCGGGAGATCGATTTCGCGATCGGCGAGAACCGGGGCAGGACGACTGGCGTCGCCACCCGTCTGTTCGGGGACTCCGGGGCACGGGACGACCGTCCGGTCGTGGACGCCGACGTGCACTTCGACCGACTCGCGCTGGATGCACTGCTGCCCGAGAGAAACACCGAGGGCGTCGGTTGGGGCCGCCTCGTGAGCGCTCGGCTCGGAGGACGTCCGATCGAAGGAGTGTCGGCCGAGCAGCTGGCCTCCGAGCGCGGACAGCGGCGTCCGGCCGAGCCGCCGATCGCGGGCGAGATCCGGGTCACGATCGACCAGCTGAGATACGACGGTCACAACGTGTCAGATCTCGACGGCACCGTGCGGATCGGCCGGCAACGGATCGAGATTCCCGGTCTGACATTCGCGGCGTACGGCGGACGCGGAACGGCGTCGGCATCCCTGGAACTGGGATCGGCCCACGTCGAACCGTTCGGGCTGCGGGTGGATCTGGCAGACGTCCGCGCGGAGCAGTGGCTGTCCCGTCAGACGCCTCTCGGAGAGTTCGTCAGCGGAACGATGGGTCTGGAGCTGGAACTCGCCGGCGGCCTCGATTCGCTTCTGCTCCCGGAAGAGGTGACGCTGACCGGTTCGGGGGCGCTTCGGGTCGTAGACGGAGCGATCGAGCCGAACCCGCTGACCCGTGCCATCGCCTCGACGATCGGGGCGGCCGATCCGACGGGAGGCCGGTTGCAGAGCTGGGTCTCGCGGTTTCGAATCGACGACGGCGCGGTACACCTGGCCGATGGCCGGCTCGAATTTCCGGCCGGCGATCTCGACCTCTCAGGTGCCGTTGCCTTCGACGGAATGCTGGACCTCGCGCTACGATTGCGACCGGACGCGGCGACTGTGCGCAGCATCGCCGATCGAAACCTCGCCGCCCTGCCGCCCGCAGCGCGCGAAGCGCTGACGGCGGAAGGCACGCCGGAATTCGGGCTGCTCGTACGGGGCCGCCTGGGAGACCCGCAGGTGACCGTGGATCCGGCGACCGTCCGGCGAGCCCAGGACGCGATCGTGGAAGCGGGGAGAAGCGAGATCGAGAAACGGGGCCTCGACCTGCTCCGGCGGCTGACGGGTCAGGACTCCGCTGCGGCGGTGCCGCCCGACGGGGAGAGCGAACCGCGGTGAGTCGGAATGTTCCTGGGAATCCGCACGCGTCGCGGATCGCGCTCGCCGCGCTGGCGACCTGTCTGGTCGGTCTCTCCGCCGGCTGCATCTCGGGGCGCGTGCTGACCGGTTATCCCGGTTACCCGTTCGCCCGATTCGAGACGAGCATGACCGCCGACTCGACCTTCTTCCTGTTGCAGCCGGCCATCGAATCTGAGGGATTCCCGCTCGACTATACAATCCGGGACGAGGGCTTCATCACCACCCGCAGTACGGAAATGGTCGGCCGGCCGGTGTTTCTGACGCTCGTGGTCGGTACGTACGACGAGGCATCGAGCGCGAAGAATGCCTCCGACGGAGCATTGGCCGACATCCCCTCCAGGAGGAGGTCTGGTCGGCCGTGATGGAGGTGACGGGCCGTCTCAGTGCCGCGGTCGGGGGAACGATCCCGGAGGGTAGCGCCGAATAGCGCGGCGGTCCGATGCGAACGCACGGAACCGATCCAAGCCCGACCTCAGCGTCGGAGGGGAAGGCCGCCCCGCGGGGGACAGTGTCCGCCGCCCACTCCGACGCTCATGCCGGTGCCCCGCCCCGCGCCGATTCGTGCGAGAACGTCGACCGGACGGTCGTCGATCGGTCGGAAGGGACCGGGTTCGGCGGAGGTGCTGACGAGGAAATCCGATACCCTGGCGTATCGTGCCGCCGGCTGTTCTTCCTCTTCCTTCTCTTCGAGCATCTCCAGGAATCGCACCGGGCGGGGAGCGCCTTCGGAGACGGCGACCGGAATCGGAGCGACATCCGGCAGCGACAGGTTCTTCGCCGGTGCCGGACCCGCCGCGGTTGCCGCGCCTCCCACCGATGCATCGGCGAGCTCGATCACCTCCATCGGGTCATCCGGCGTGAAATCGGTCTCATCGGGCAGCGGCACGACCTGAAGCTCTGCCCTCGACTCGCCATCCCCCATCGGATCGACGGAAAACCTCACCCAGGCCAGCAGGGCCGCATGCGCGATGATCGAGACCGCGATGCCGATCCCCATCGCCCGGCGCCAGCCCCTGTCGAGTCTCCGCTCCCCCGTCATCTCGCCGTTCCCTTACCTTTCCCGGCCGGTCGACGTCCCGATCTCCGCAGTCGCAGACGTCCTCGCGGCAGCCCGCTCGACCCACAAGTTCGTGCCGAGTCTCACCCTCTGCAACAACCCGTCACCGCGCAGCGTGTTCCCCCTCCCCGCCCCGGGCGGCGAGGAGCACTTTCCCCATGCTGCGCCGGGACTGCAGCCTCTCGTGCGCATCCGAAGCCCGCTCGATAGGGTGGGCGCCGTCGATCACCGGCCGAATCCTGCCTGCGGCCGCGTGCGCCATGATCGCTTCGAACTGGGGTACGAGCATCTCCGTTTCGCCCCAGAGGTGTCCGAGGTTGACCCCGGATACGGACCGGTTGTCGTTCATCAGTGCGATCGGGCTGAAGCGCGGCATCCGAGCCAGGCTCGCCAGGGCCGCCAGCAGATTCCTTCGGCGTCCCGGAGCCATGGCCGACACGCCGAAGCAGCACAGTCGCCCGCCGGGTGCGAGCAGCTCGTAGCTCGTCCGGAAGGACCGTCCACCGATCGGATCGAGCACGATGTCGACGCCCCGGCCCGCCGTAATCTCGCGGACGCGCGCGGCGATGTCAGGATCGTCCGAAGCGATCGGTTCGACTCCAGCCTCCCGCAGCCGCTCGTGCTTCGACCCGGATGCGGTACCGATCACTCGAGCTCCGACGATGTCGCAGAGCTGCGTCGCCGCGGTCCCGACGCCCCCCGCGGCGCCGTGAACGAGAACGACCTCGCCCGACCGCACCGCGCACACCCGGTGCAGCATCTGGTGAGCCGTCAGGTAGTTCACGGGAAGGGCCGCCGCCTCCGCATCGGAGATCGTGTCCGGCGTCCGGATCACCAGCGCCGGGGACAGGCACACGGAGTCCGCATACCCGCCGAACTGCGTGACGGCCGTGACCCGGTCTCCCACCCGGTACCCCTGGACGCCGGAGCCTACCGCATCGACGGTCCCCGCGACTTCGTAGCCCGGAACGAACGGCAGCGGAGGTGCGTCCGGATAGAGACCGAGCCGCGCCATCACGTCCGCGAAGTTGACGCCGGCGAAGGCCACCCCGACTCGAAGCTCACCGGGTTCGGGAACCGGGTCCGGGGCTTCGCGAATCCGCAGGGTCTCCGGCGGGCCCGGTTTCTCGATCCAGACCTGTCTCATTCTGCCTCCGTGTCCTCGATTACCGGCTCGAGGTCCCCGACCGTGTAAGAAAACTCTTCATCCACGACCCGCTCCTCGATGTCCGCCTCCACGAATCGCGGATATCCGAGCACCGGATCGTACTCGACCTCGAGCCGGAACGGATCGTTTCCGATCAGGTCTTCCAGTTCCGCGAACAGGGCGTCGATCGTGGGAAACTCATCCCATCTCTCAGCAGGCAGGGGGAGCGCCGCGTCGAGATCGAAGACTTCTGTGACGAACCCGGAGGAGACCATGACCCGGACTCGCCCGACGAACGGGCAGAAGCAGCTCCGGCGGTACTGGAAAGCATAGTCGACGGGCGCTGACGAAACCCAGGTGGTTCGGGCCGACGACAGTCGATCCAGCCGCTCGTCGCCCGGATCCCTGCAGCCGGCGATGCAGAGGAGGGACAGAAGAAGCAAAGGGAGCGCTGCCCCGAGTCGCTGTCGTCTCACCGCACCACCTCCTCGCGTCAATCTGCCGGGACCCGCTTTGCGCCCGACCCGTGTCGAGGATAGTAAGATAGCTGTCATGTGCGGACGATTCACGCTTACGACCCCTGCCGCCGAATGGGCGGCCCTGTTCGAGCTCGATCCCGTACCGGATTTCGAGCCCCGGTACAACATCGCGCCGACACAGCAGGTCGCGGCGGTACGGTCGAGGTTCCGCGCTCAGCACGAGGAGGCGCGAAGCGAGGCGGACGGCGCGTCACGCGAGTTCGCGACGTTGCGCTGGGGACTCGTCCCGCACTGGGCGAAGGAGCCCGATCTGAAGGGCCGGACCCTGATCAACGCCCGCTCCGAGACCGTGGCCGAACGCCCATCATTCAGGGATTCCTTCCGATTCCGACGATGTCTCATCGTCGCCGACGGGTTTTACGAGTGGCAACCGGCAGGGGCCCGGAAGCAGCCGTTCTGGATCCATCTCGACACGGAGGCGCCGTTCGCCTTCGCCGGCCTGTGGGACGCTTGGACGCACGGAACCGAAAGCCTGGAGTCCTGCACGATTCTGACGACCGAGGCCAACGAGGCGCTCCGCCCCATCCACGATCGGATGCCGGTGATCCTCGACCCGGCGAGCTATGATGCCTGGATCGATCCGGAGACACCGGGCCGGGATCTCGAACGTCTGCTCACCCCCTGGCCGTCCGAGTCGATGCGAATGCGCCCCGTATCCACCCATGTCAACCACGTGGGTCACGACGACCCGAGCTGCATCGAGCCGCGGCGTCCCCAGACCGACCTTTTCGGGTGACCCCCGCAGGCGGCACTCCCTCCGGCAGGTCTGCCGAGCGAGCCATGGATCGAAATTCCGGTATGCCGTTCGACCCGGCGTGGATCGCCGAGACCACGGTGGGAGAGGAAGAGGTGAAGACGCGTGTCGATGGAATCCGCGGGCGGCCGGCGCTCGCGGATTCCGAGGAGGTCCGGCTCTGCCTTCGCGCGATCGCCTGTATCGACCTGACGACGCTGGCGGGCGATGACACCGAGGAACGTGTGCGTGACCTCTGTGAGCGGGCGAAAGACCCCCTGTCAGCTCGGTCGCGGAGGGGGCCATGGAAATCGACGTGGTGATCATGCGGGCGCATGCGCTGACCGGAAGATGGGAGGCGCTGTTCGAGGAAGTGCGCGCATTTCGGGATGCGTGCGGCGAAGCTCGCCTGAAGACGATCCTGGCGACCGGAGAACTCCACACGCTCGATAACGTCGCCCGTGCCTCACTCGTCTGCATGATGGCCGGGACCGATTTTCTCAAGACCTCGACCGGTAAGGAGCGGGTCAACGCCACGTTGCCTGCCGGCCTGGTGATGGCCGATGCGATCCGCGCCTTTCGGGAGCGGACTGGAATCGCCGTCGGGCTGAAGCCGGCGGGGGGCATCCGCACCGCTGTCCAGGCCCGGGACTGGCTCAATCTCTCGGGCTCGGAGCTCGGCTCGCGTTGGACGCTGCCGGGTCACTTCCGGTTCGGAGCGAGCTCGCTCCTGGACGACCTGCAGACCCGGCTGAACCACCTGGTGGTCGCCCGAAAAGGGGCTCAGCCTTCCGATTCGCCCTTCGACCAGTGAAGCGCGAACGTCGCGCCCTGGGGATCCCGGCACTGGGCGACCCGGTCGCCGCCCGGTACGTCCATCGGACCGTTGAGTACCTGGCCGCCCGCGGACTTCACGCGCTCCACCGCCGAATCGATGTCGTCGACGCGAACGTAGAGGAGCCAGGCGCCGATCGGCATCTCCGGCGGTCGCGTCATGATCCCGCCGAGCGGCGGTCCGTCACCGCCGAAGATCCGGTAGATCCCATACTCCCCCATGTCCATGTCCTCGTGCTTCTTCCAGCCGAAGAGATCGGCATAGAAATCGAAGCCTTCGGCATAGTCGCGCCAGATCAGCTCGTGCCAGGAAAAATCGCCCTGCGAGTGCGCACCGGGATGCGGCGGCATGTCGGAGGCCGGTGCGAAGGCAGCGAACACGGCCCCGTCCGGATCGGAAAGAACCGAGAACCGTCCGACCGTGGGGATGTCCCGGGGAGGGACGAGGACGGTCGCACCGAGCCCGGCGGCCCGCGCCGCCGTTTCGTCCACGTCGGGAGTCCCGATGTACGCCAGCCAGTGTGACGGCGCCCCGGCCTCTCTCGCTTCCTCGGGGAGTTCCATCACGCCACCGATCGGCTGGCCGTCGCGCGTCCACATGTCGTATGGCTCCTGTGCTCCCTCGAACGGCTCGATGCCCCAGCCCGTGACGCTCCGGTAGAAGGCCTGCGCGCCATCGGGGTCGGTGGTCATCAGGTCGTACCAGATGAATCTGCCGCGATTCGTCGGTTCCATGATCCTTCTCCTGCACGAAATGGAATCGGTGAGGTGCCGTCGCGACGCAGAAGTACGATCGCCCGGCGACCTCGCGAGACCGCGCCTCGTGTCCGTGGTCCCCGTCCCCGGCTGCGTTCCGCCTCGGCGCCGGCCTTCGAAGCTAGACAGGAACGGGAAAGAACGGCTACCCCGAATCGGTCGCGCCCGGAACCCGCCGCAGAAGGACGCTGTCGGCCGCGGCCCACTGACGGGCGAGAGCGCGCCTCAGTTCGAGGGCGTCGGATGTCCGGCCGCTGCGTTCGTAGATCGCGGCCAGTCGCTGGCGGGCGAGCGCCAGGTAGAAGGGATCCCACTCGATCCGCTGGGGATCCGGAGCCTCCAGGTATCGTCTCCAGACGATCGCCGCCGAGTCTTCCTCACCGGCGGCCTCGAGGGCGCGGCCGAGGTCACCCAGCGCGCAGATGGAACAGCCGATTCCTTCGTCCCACAGGCGGAAGCGCCGGACGGCCTCTTCCGGCTAGTCGACATCGAGCGCGATGAGCCCCCACGCCGCCTGCCACAGGGATTCGTCCGCGTCCCCGGGGTCGGATCCATCTGATTGGCATGCGACTCCAGGATACGGACCGCCGGTCCGGGTCGGCCCGCGAGCGCCTGAAATTCCGCGACATAGTGAAAGGGCCATTCGCCCATCGGCATGGAGGCCATCGGGTAGGCCCGGATCACGGAATCCACCATTGCCAGCGCCGTCACCGTGTCGGCGGACCACCACACGAGTGCCCACGCACGATCCACGGTGCGCTCGATGATCTCGACCGGATCTCCGCGAGCGGACGCCTGAGTCAGAGCATCGGCGAAATGGCCGTCCGCCCGCTGCAGTCGTCCGTCCACGAGCGCGATCCGGGCGCGCTCCTCCGACGCCCACGCCCGAACGGTCCGGTCGCCGGGAAATGCTTCCTCGAGATCTGCGAGGGCCCGCTCCGCCGCCGTACGGTCCTCTTGCAGCCAGGCGAGACGTACGGCCTCGATGTACGGGTACGGGTGGTCGGGACGCTGGCGGGCGAATCGTTCCTGGACCCGGGCGGCGGTCTCCAGATCTCCGAGGCGGACGGTCGCGTCGAACAGCCCGGAATGGGCATCGACATTCGTCGGCTCCACCTCGATCGCCGCTTCGAACAGTTCCGCGGCCCGGGACCACTGACGCGGCGCGGAGGCCAGAGCCTGTCCGAGTCCCACGAGGGCCTCGGGATCCTCGGGACGCGCGACTTTCAGGGACTCGAACGCGGCAATCGCCCGGTCGAGGTCACGAGTAACGTCGAAGTGGAACCGCCCCGATTCGCGCCACCGTCGAATGTCGGCCTCGCGGGGTTCGGTGCCGTCCGCCCCGCATGCCGCCGTGGAGAAACCGACCGCGATGATGAGCATGAAGCTCGACAGGCCCGTGGCAAGTGACCGGCCCGGCTCTTGGCGGGGCTCGCCTCGCGCCCGAGATTCCTCCATGCGGCCCCCCCGACGTCGAACGCGCGTGCGAATCCGAAGCGGCTCTTCGGATTCGGATCGAAAGATGCACCGCGCCCGGCCTGCAACTCAACGGCACGAGGAGATCCGTTGCTTTCGAGCCAGCCCACTCGACCGTACATCTGTACGGCCTGCGGTACCCAGTACGAGGACTCCTTTTCGCCCCGCCCCGACTGTCCCGTGTGCGAGGACTCGCGCCAGTTCGTGCCCCCCTCCGGCCAGGCGTGGACGACGGCCGAACAACTTCGAGAGACGCACTCCAACGAAATCCGGGAACTCGAGGAGGGCAGGATATGGGGAATCGGGACCGTGCCCCGGTTCGCGATCGGACAGCGCGCGCTGCTGGTGCGGACGGCGGCGGGCAACCTCCTGTGGGACTGCGTCTCGCTGATCGACGAGCAGACGGTTGCGTCGGTTCGACGACTGGGCGGGGTCGATGCGATCGCCGTGTCGCATCCACACGTCCATGCGGCGATGGTCGAGTGGAGTCGCGAGTTCGGCGGCGCGCCGATCTATCTCCACGAGGCGGTCCGGGACTGGGTTCAGCGCCGGCACGACGCATTCGTCTTCTGGAGCGGCGACACCCACGAGCTCACGCCAGGACTCACATTCGTGCGAACGGGAGGACACTTCCCCGGATTCCAGTGCGCCGTCTGGAGCGGTGGCGCGGATGGTCGCGGTGTCCTGTTGTCGGGCGATCAGCCGCACGTATGTCCGGACCGGCGGCACCTGGCCTTCATGTACAGCTATCCCAACTACGTGCCGTTGGGACCCGCAGCGGTGCGCCACACGCGCGACGTGCTGGCCGGATTTCGTTTCGACCGGATCTACGGCGCCTGGTGGGACCGGGTGATTGCGAACGGGGCCGAAGAGGCGCTGGCCCGCTCGATCGATCGTCACCTGCGAGCGGTAGAGGGCGCGGACAGCTGAGTCCGCGCGCCGCCTTCCCTCCCCTCGGGCGCCTGCCGGTCGCTTCGCTCAGGCGAAGATCTTCACTTCGCCGTGCTGGACGGTGGTCCCTATCACCTTAAGGAATCGCGCGATCCAGGC
>JARRPA010000012.1:0-17311 GCA_037383305.1 Gemmatimonadota bacterium
GCGCAGCTCGGAGCGGTGCTGACGCCGGAGGAAGTGCGTGCGATCGAGGCATTCCTGGAGTCCCTGACCGGGCGCCAGCCGCAGGTGGAGTATCCCCTGTTGCCTCACCACACGCCGGATACGCCGCTGCCCGATGTGAGCGTGCCGACCGCGGCGACGCCTCACTGACCGGGCGGGCCGATCGCGGCCCGTGAGCCCGCCGGCGTCACCCCCTCTCGGACGTCGGCGGGTTCTTCCCGCCGGACAGATGCCTGACGGGCCGCCCGTGGGGCACGGAGCCTGGCGCGCCGCTCGCGTGTATCTTTCCTCCATGCGAATCGTGTCCCTTTGCCCGAGTCTCACCGAGCTCGTGTTCGACCTCGGTCACGGAGCCGACCTCGTAGGTGTGACGAAATTCTGTGTCCACCCGGCCGATCGCGTGACCCGGATCGAGAAGGTCGGGGGTACCAAGAACCCGAGAGTGGAGCGAATCGCGGAACTCGAGCCCGACCTGGTGCTGCTCAACGAGGAAGAAAACAGAATCGAGGACGCCGAGGCATTGCGTCAGCGGGCGATCCGCTGCCACGTGAGCTTTCCGAAGTCGGCCGCTGACACGGCCGAGATGGTGCGATCGATCGGAGCGGCGATCGGAGCGACCGCCCGGGCGGAGACCATCGCCGCCGGGATCGAGTCGAACGCGCGGCGGGTCAGGAGAGCCGCGGAGGGCCGGGAGCCGATCCGATACGCCTACCTGATCTGGCGAGAACCGGTGAGGGCTGCCGGCTCCGATACTTTCATCGACGATCTTCTCGGCCTCGCGGGCGGAGTGAACGTGTTCGATGACGAGGCCGGATTTGCCGAGCGATATCCGACCGTCGGGTTGGAAGGACTGTCCGCCGCGAATCCCGAGGTCGTGCTGCTGTCCACAGAGCCCTTTCCGTTCCGGCAGGCACACGCGGAAGAGCTGTCCGCGGCGACCGGGATTCCGCCGGGCCGGTTCCGTATCGTCGACGGGGAGCTGCTGAGCTGGCACGGGTCCCGAACGCCGCGGGGGATCGCATACGCCGGGTCGCTCATGAATGCGATCCGTGAGGGCACACACGAAGGTCACCGGGAGAACGGCGAACCTTGACCGAGACGAATGGACGGAGCCCCGCAGGGGCGGCAGGGATCGTGGCACTCGCCCTCGTGGCATCGTCGGTGATCCTCGGCGGTTTCTTCTACCAGGCTCGCCACGCTCATGCCACGATTCAGGTGGTCGGAATGGCGTCCCAGCCGTTCGAGGCAGACCAGGTGAAGTGGAGCCTGGCGGTCGGTCGGACCGTACCCGTGTCCGGACTCAGCGACGGATACGTCAGGATCAATCGTGACGTCGAGTCGGTGGTTGCGGGGCTGGTTTCGGCCGGTGTTCCTCGCGATGCCGTCGTCCGACAGCCGGTGACGACGAATCCGATGTACGGCTCGGACGGCATCCGCGGGTACCAGGTGAACCAGACTCTGTATCTCGTATCCGAAGACCTCGACGCGGTCGAGTCACTCGCTCTCGATCCCTCCGGTCTGCTGCCGCAGGGACTACTTCTGCAGGATTCCCGCCTTCAGTACTTCTATTCCGGGCTGGCGGAGGTGAAGCGTACCCTGCTGGCGAGAGCCACCGAGGACGCGCGGATGAGGGCAGAGGAGATCGCCTCGGCAACGGGTGAGGGGATCGCGGCGATCGAATCGGCGAGGGCCGGCGTGTTTCAGATTACCGAGCCGTTCTCGACCGATGTCGCCTCCTACGGAATCTACGACACCTCGTCCCGGGAAAAGGAGATCCGGGTCACCGTGCACGCCGTGTTCCGGATCGACTGAGGCGGCGCCTCAGGAGCGACCGTCTCCGGGGCCGGTTCCCCCGTCGACCCCGGCCCCGTCGCGAGCTTCAGCTCGGTCCGACGACCCGCAGGATCTTCGCGTACTGCACATCCAGATCGTCCCGCCACACACCGAGAACTCGATCTCCGTCGAATCCCAGCGGCTGGTAGTGGAAGGGCATCTCGACGATTCCGAGGTACCGCCCCCCTGAGTCGAACACGTCCCACTCGGCGGATCCGATATTCTGCAAGGGGTTGAAGCTCTCCTTCTCCTCGGCGCTCATCTCGCTCAAGGCCCGGATCTTCTGCACCCACAACGTCCCATCCGGACCAATCAATGCCTGGGTGAAGGCCGGGAAGCGATCTTCGAAGCTGATCCCCGACTTCAACTGCTCGATCCCCTGCGGCGGAACGCCGGCCTGTCCCCAGAGGGATTCCAGGGTCGAGACGAAAATCTCCCGGTCTTCCTCGGTCACCATGTCCGGCTCGGAAGGGATGCTCACGATACGGGTCGGGGCGCCGTCGGGCCCGTAAAAGACGAAACGGTACTCGTCGTTCGTGCCGAGCACGATGCCGCCGTCGGGGAGCAACGCCCAGATCGGCTCGGGCGAGAAGAAGTGGAACTCGGGCTGACCCCCGGCGAACGAGAACGTCTTGCCGGCCGGAACCATGAAGATCGTGTCCGCGATGACGCCGTCGTATCCGCGGGAGACGATCGCGTCCAGCGTATCCGGTTCTCCCGGCGTATTCGGGAGATTCAGCTTCCGGAGCTGCGTGACGAGCGCACCATCGGCCCGCATTTCCCAGCGGATCGGCACGCCCGCCTCGAAGCCGACGCGAAAGGTTCCCAGGTCGTCGCCGTCCGCCGTCATCCGTGCGACTCGCTGATTCTGAATGTCCGGCACCAGGATCGTGTCGCCACGACCGACGAGAACCGGGCCCGCCTGTTGTCCGAACTGTCCCGGACCGCTGCCCGCTTCGCCGAAGGTCCGCTCGTAGGTTCCGTCCGCCGCGAACACCTTGACGTGCTGGCCCTGCATGTCGGACACCACGATGCGGCCGTCGGACGTGATGCCGATGCCCGAGATCTGGCCGAACTGATACTCCGGTTCTCCCTCGGCCGCCCCGATCGTCAGAACCTCTTCGAGTGTCCAGGCGTCCCCCTCGTTCCAGACGGGAGTCGACGTGTTGGTCACGAGCAGGATGCCGGCGCTGTCGACCGCCGTGCCGGTCCATTCGGAGGTGGCCGTTCCGCCATCGCCTCCGCCGCACGCGGCAAGCGCCAGAACCGCGGTCAGAAGGGTGGCGGTCGCTCTTCGAGACATGTCTATCTCCTCGGGGTGGGAATCCGGCTCATTGAACGCTCAAAATGGCCGTACAACGGCAAATCCGCCAACCATCCGCCGGGCGGAGGGGGCTCAGGGAGCCAGTCGCTCGACCGACCAGGCCTCGCCACTGCGGCTGAAGAGGAACCGGTCGTGGAGGCGGTTCGCCCGTCCCTGCCAGAACTCGATCCGGTCCGGCCGGACACGGTACCCGCCCCAATAGGGAGGAAGCGGTACTTCCTCTCCGCGAAACCGGGCTTCGAATTCCGCCACACGCGCCTCGAGCAGAGCCCGGTCCGGGATCACCCGGCTCTGCGGAGACGCCCAGGCGCCGATCCGGCTGCCGCGGGGCCGGGTGCGGTAGTACGAAAACGATTCCTCCTCCGTGATGCGCTCGACTGCGCCTTCGATCCGGACCTGTCGCTGCAGAATCGGCCAGTGGATCGCGAGGGCCGCGTTGGGGTTCGCCTCCAGCTCGGAAGCCTTCCGGCTCTCGTAGTTGGTGAAGAACACGAAGCCGCGATCGTCGTGCCGCTTGAGCAGCACCAGACGTGCGGAAGGCACTCCTTCCGGCGTGGACGTGGCCAGTGTCATCGATTCCGGCAGATACAGACCTGCACGCCGCGCTTCGCCATACCAGCGATCGAAGAGACCGAACGGTTCCTGCCCGACCGAGCTCTCGTCGAGTCCGGTGAATACTCCCTTCCGGATCGTGAGCATGGCGCGGAGAGTGGAGATCAGAGACATGACATCATCCGGTAGCGGTGCTGACGACGGGGCGCCGGTTCCGGGCCGGACAGGTCCGGTCGCGGGCAGCGAACTTACGGGAATCGAGCCGGCTTCGACAGCGAACGAGCGGAAACAGCCGCACGGCGTTCGCTTCTCATTGCGCCGTATCGACTTGACGCCAGATTCCCCTGGATTCTACACTGACGCGGGCGTGACCCCACCACGCCCGGGACCGGCCTCCTCCGTCAGGTCCGCCAGCCGAGGGGATCGCCATGGGCTCGTTGTCGGAACGGCTCGCCGAGATTCTCGCGCCCCGATACCGGGTGCTCGGTGAGATCGGCGCCGGTGGCATGTCGCGCGTGTTTCAAGCCGAGGACGCTACTCTCGATCGCCTGGTCGCCATCAAGGTGCTCCGACCGGAGCTGGCGACCGCTGTCGGATCCGAGCGATTCCTGAGGGAGGCCCGCGCGCTCGCGGCGGTGTCCCACCCGAACATCGTCGCCATCCACGAGTGCGACTCGGCAGGGGGTCTCCAGTACTACGTGATGGACTTCGTGGACGCTCCGACCCTGCGGGACCGGTTGGTCGGAACGGGTGCGTTGCCTCGGGACGAGGCGATCCGACTCGGAGCGGACCTCCTTTCGGCGCTGGTTGCGACGCACGCGAGCGGACGGGTCCACCGTGACGTGAAGCCGGGGAACATCTTCGTATGTCCGGACCGCGCGCTCCTGACGGACTTCGGCATCAGCAAGGAATTGGCCGGAGCGGACACGACCGTGACCGCGGCCGGATCGCCGGGCACGCCCGCCTATATGTCCCCCGAGCAGCTGGCGGGCGGCGAAGCGACCGTCCGATCGGACCTCTACTCGGCCGGAATGGCGATCTACGAGGCATTCACGGGACGCCGCTGGGCTTCCTACCAGCCGCCGGCGCAGGCCGATTGGTCAGGCGTCCCTCTCCGTCTTCGCTCCGTCCTGTCGCGGGCGCTCGACCCTGACCCGGAGCGCCGATGGTCCGACGCCGACGTCTTTCTCAGGGCTTTTCGCCGAGCGTTCGGGCGCCGTTCGGTGGGTCTTCGCGCCGCGGTGCTGCTCTTCGGCGCGCTCTCGATGTATCTGGTGTGGCAGGTTTGGCCCCGTCCGCTGCCGCCAGCGGCCGCCGACCTCTCCGTGCTTCCGTGCAGCTCGCCCGGCGTCGACCCGGAGGTCGCCCGGTACGCCCGGTCGTATGCCACGACGCAACTCGACGCCCTGCGCGATGTCCGCGTTCTCAGTGAGCGTCAGACGTTGAGCAGCTGGGAGCGACACCGGGATGCCCTCGAGCGCGAAGACTGGACTGCCTGGTCGGAAGCGCTGGGCGTCGACTGGGTCACGGAGTGCCGGATCTCGGAGGCCAACGGCGCCTGGCTGGTGACGGCGATCCTGCATGAGGGGAAGGGATCGGAGGGCCCGCATCGCCAGAGCGTGGAGTCCGGCGACACGATCGGCGCGGGACAGGCACTGTTCCACGTGGTTCTCGAAGGAATGGGCGGCGCGGGCCTCACTCGTGTGAGCCAGGACGAGGCCGGCGTGCTCCGGGCATATTCCGCAGATGCCATCCTCTCGTTTCTCGAGGGGAAGAGGTCCTTCCGGGAAGACGCCCTGCGAGACGCCGTCGGTCTGTTCAGCCAGGCGATCGCCCTGGAACCGGATTTCGCTCTGGCCGAATGGTATCTCGCCGAAGCACAGCGCTGGCTGGCACATGCGGCGGTCGAGGTCGATCTCGAGGAACTGCACCGGACCGGATCGGCCAAGCTGCCCGTCCGGGACTCCATGCTGCTGGCAGCGCGAATCGCGCCCTACGAAGAGAAGCTGGAGCGACTCCGGGAGGCGGCGGTCCGATTTCCCGAAGAGGCCTACCCGACTCTGCTGTATGCCGACGAGATGTACCATCGGGGCGGACTCTGGGGAGAGCCGATCGATTCAGCCGTCGCCCTGTTCGCGGTCGCCGTCCGCAAGGACTCGACGCTGGCTCCCGCCGTGGAGCATCTGACCCAGGCCCTGATCCGCCTGGGTCGGGAGGAGCCGGCCGCCCGCAGCCTCGCGCTCCTCGACGCCGTTTCGGGGCAGCCCGACCAGCACGACGTGGATTACTGCAGCGTATGGGGCCAGGCGTTTCGCGAGAGATTCTCGGACCCGGCCGAGGCGCGGGCGGGGTTCGCGGACCTGGTGTCCGGATTCGGTCCCGCGGGCTCACCGGAATGGGTCGCCAACACACTGGAATTCTTGCGCATCGGGTGCCGCTGGGTCCGCTATGTCGAGCTTCCCGCAGGCCAGGAGATGCTGGGGGATCGCCTGGTCTCAATCGCCCGTGAGATCCGCAGCCCCGACGACGCGGCGAACGGGATGCTCGCCATGGGCCTGGGCCGGCTCGGCCAGGGCCGGATTCGGGACGGGCTGCTCGCCTTCGATACGATCCGCGCATTCACGGATGACGTCGACGCCCGACTTCAGGCCGCCGAATGGCGGGTGCTTCCCCGTGCGCTCGGTCTCGAGGGGTTCTCGGCACCGGAGGCCGAGATCGGGGTTCAGGCGCTGATCAGCGTATGGAGGGATGCCGAGGCCACGCCGGACCAGCGTAGGAGGGCGGCGTTCGGGATCGCGGCCCACGAGCTCCGGTCGGCGCCGGGCTCCAGTGGATCCTCGTGGATGGACTCCCTCTCGCGCCTCGATCAACGGTTGGAAGATCCACCGGCGTGGGATGCGACCGCAGGTCTGAACGCCCTGGAACTCGGTGGCCGGGGAGAGACCGAGGAGGCACTTCGCCGAGCGGATGCCCTCGTGCACTACGACTCTCTCGCCCTGGAGCGATATCCTTTCAGTCGTGCCTTCGTCTACTGGCTGCGAGCGGAATGGCAGGCGGCAGCAGGCGACACGATCTCGGCTCTGCGCACTCTGTACTGGCACGAGAACACGGACCTCGAGGAGGGAACCGCGCCGGGGATCGCCCAGGCGGCCGAGATCGACGCGGCCTTCGGTGTTCATGCGCGAAGCCTGAGTGTGAAGCTCGCGTCGCTTCTGCCGGTCGACGCCCGGGGCGCCGGTCTCCCGATCTGTGACCTCATCCGGAGTCGGGCCGGGGATGCGCTCAGACTGTGGCCCGACCCGGATCCGGCGCTTCGGCCGCTCCGGGCGAGAGTCGCCCGGGAGCTGGAATCCGCCGAACGGAGATGTGCGCCATGATCGAGCTCCGGACGCTGGGCCCCGTCCGAGTGCTCGTAGAGGGTGACGAGCCCGAGAGGGAGTTGCTCTGGAGGAAGAACCTGGCGCTGCTCCTGTACCTGTCTCGCTCGAAGGGAGGACGGAGGTCGAGAGATCACCTCATCGGGCTGTTGTGGGGAGACCGCCCCGACGCGACGGCCCGGCATTCCCTGAACGAGGCGCTGCGCATTCTGAGACGCGCGTGCGCGGACGGCGCTCTGGAGTCGATCGGCGACCAGGTCGTGCTCGACCTGGATTCCCTTCAGCTCGACCTCGAGGAGTTCGAACGGCGACTGGAAGACCGCGAGTGGGCTGAAGCGGCCGCGATGGTGCGAGGCCCGTGGATGGAGGGGTTCTCCGTCTCCGGTTGCAACGAATTCGAAGATTGGCTGGCGGCCGAGCGAAGCCATTGGAACGGGATCGCCGCGGCAGCGCTGCTCGAGCTGGGCTCCGTCCGCCTGTCGCAGGGAGACGAGATGGCCGCGACGGAACTCGCCCGACGCACGCTCGCGCTCGATCCCTTTTCGGACCGCGCGATCCGGCTCCTGATGGAATCGGCGACGATACGCGGCGAGCGGGCCTCGGCCCTCGGGCTGTACGAAGAGTACGCCGCACGCCTGGACGCGGAGCTCGGCATCGAACCGGAGGTCGAGACGGCCGCCCTCGCGGAGCGTGTCCAGCGGGAGCGTAGCTTCCGCGCACCCGAGCGGCTCCCCAGGGAAGAGGTCTGGTCCCGGCGACCGCCGCTGATCGGCAGGGAGAGGGAGCTGGAGACGGCGGTCGGCTTCATCCGCCGGAGTGCATCCCGCCGGCAGCCCGCCGTGATCGTTCTGCACGGAGAATCCGGGTCGGGGAAGACCCGTCTCGCCGACGAGGTCGTGACCCGCGCTCGGCTGGAGGGAGCCGCGGTCGCGCACATTCGCTCCGTGCCCTCGGATGTCGGAGCCGAGTGGTCCGCTCTGCTGGGGCTCACGAAGGGAGGGCTGCTCGAGGCGGAGGGCGCCGCGGTAGCCGATCCGCGGGGCGTCGCCGCGCTGCTGGAGCGGACCGGCTGGCAGGATCCGGCTCTGCGGGATTACGCGAGAGGTGCCGCGCCGATGGCCCTTCCGGGCGCGTTCACTGAGGTCGCGAAGGCGGTGGCGGAATTGCGGCCCCTCCTGCTGTGGATCGACGAGGCCGACTATCTGGATGGCTCGAGCCTGCGAGCACTGCCGGGTCTCGTGCGGGACCTCGCGGGGACACCCGTCACGCTCCTGATGACGATGCGGGGGTATCCCGCGAAGCCTGCCATCGACGAGCTCCACGGCAGGATCGGACATGACATCGCGGGAGTCTCGATCCCTCTGGCGCCGCTCGACATGCCGCGTGTGCAGGATCTCGTCAAAGCGATGATGCCGGACCTGGATCCGACAGAAGTCGAGCGCCTGGCCCGAAGGATCCTCTCCGATTCCGCGGGACTGCCGCTGTTCGCGGTCGATCTGCTGAATGGTGTCCGGCTCGGCCTGGAGATCGAGGAGCGGCAGAGCTGGCCGGAACCGTTCAAGACGATGGACCAGGCCTACCCGGGAGACCTCCCCGACACGGTCACGGCGGCGATCCGCATCGGGTTCCGGCGTCTGAGCGAACCGGCGCAGGAGGTCCTCGCGGCGGCGGCCGCTCTCGATGACCCCGTGGCTCCGGACGCCCTCCGCCGGGCGTCCGGTGTCGAAGAACCGGGGCTCTCCGAGGCGCTGGACGAGCTGGAGTGGCATCGCTGGCTGAGTGCGGATGTGAGGGGGTACTCGTTCGTCGCCCGCATCGTGCGCGATGTGATTTCGCGTGACATGCTCACGTCGGGCCAGAAGATTCGAATCCGGGAGGCAGCGGGCGAGTGAGAGTACGTCGCCGGGTGAGCCTGCCTCCTTGACTCGGGCTTGACCCGCTCCGTGGAAGCTGGTGGGGAACCCGTCACCTCACCCGAAACGGAGATTGGTCCCGATGACGAGAATCATGACGTTCCTCACGTTGTTCTGTTGTTTCCTCGCCGGCGTGGGCGGTTGCGGCGACGACATCCTCGCCCCTGACGAGACCGATCTGCGGGCGGGCGTCGAGCGCGCCGGCTCGCCGGATGTCGGTGTGATGACCTGGAACCTCTATGTGGGCAGCGAGATCGAGAGCATCGCCGCCGCGGGCTCCCTCGAAGAGCTGGTCTATCTCGCGGGACTGGAGTGGGCCGCCGTGCAGGCCACCGACTTCCGCGAGCGGGCCGAGGCGATCGCGGACCAAATCGCCCGAAGACGTCCGCTCGCCGTGGCATTGCAGGAGGTGTCCCGTTTCACCCTCCGGGCGCCCAGTGCATACACCGGGTCACCGGGGAACTGGGTGGAACACACCGACTACCTCGACATTCTCATCGCCGAGCTTGCCGACCGTGGCCTGACCTATCTTCCGGCGGCGGTCGTGGACAATTTCAGGCTCGAGGTGCCCGCCCTCCTCGGAGCGGACCCGAGCACCGATCTGGTGGACATTCGGCTCGAAGACATGGATGTCGTGCTCGTGCGCGACGACGTGGAATGGCACTCCGCCATCACGGCGAACTATGCCGAGAGTCCCTCCCTGATCGTCGGGGGGCAGTCCCTGGAGATCACCCGGGGCTTCGCAAGCGCCGTCATCGAAGTGAAGGGGCTGCCGTACCGGATCGTCTCCACGCACCTCACCCCGAGAGAAGAGGGGGAAGCCGAACAGCTGGCGCAGGCCGACGAGCTGATCGCGTGGCTGGGGAGTTCCGACGTGCCCTCTTTCGTGATGGGGGACCTGAACACGGCTCCGGGCAATGCGTGGACCGACTCCTACGGGAAATTCACCGATGCCGGATTTTCCGACCTGTGGGCGCTGGCCATGCCCGGAGAGCCCGGTCCGACCTGTTGCCAGGACAACGATCTCTTGAATCCGGTTTCGATTCTCGATCGCCGGTTCGACCTCGTCTTCTTCCGGGATCCCTCTCCGCTCGATGGAATCGGGCTCGCCGGTGACCTGCTCGCCACGCGCCTGGGCGCCGATCCCTCGGAAAGGACGCCCTCGAACCTGTGGCCGAGCGATCATGCCGGCGTGGCCGTCACGGTCCGGCCGATCGCCGGACTCGGGCAGGGTCGCTGATCCTTCGGTCGCCGGGCTGCCCCTCCCGGGGCGGCCCGGCAGCTGAGACCCGGAATTCGAATTCCCTTCCTGCCACAGGCGTGCTCAGCCCAGGAAGCGCCCCGGATCGAACGGTTCGATCGGCAACGACGTCCTTCCTTCCAGAATCCGTTCGGCGAGCAGCTTGCCCGTCACCGGTCCCAGCGTCAGGCCGAGCATTCCGTGTCCTGTGGCCGTGTAGAGGCCCCGGAAGCCCGGCAGTGCTCCGATCGCCGGCAGCCCGTCGGGCGTGCAGGGCCGGAGCCCCACCCAGACATCCAGCGCCTCGGCGCGTTCCACGCCGTCGAGATAGAGGGAGGCCGAACGCATCAACTGTTCGAGGCGATCGGGCCGGATTTCGTGGTTCAATCCGCTGAACTCGAGCGTCCCTGCGAAGCGCACGAAGTGGTCCATGGGCGTGCAGAACACGGAACGTTCCACCAGCAGACACGGCAGGCTCAGGCGCGGTGTGCCGGCCTCGCCCGGGTCCCGGTCCTCGTGGTATCCCTTGGCGGGCTGGATCGGCAGTCCGACTCCCAGCCGTTCCAGCAGATCGCCGCTGTAGGAGCCCGTCGCGACGACCACGGTATCGGCCTCGATCGTCTCTCCACCGCGCGACCCCTCTCCACGACCGCGCGCCGCGTCGCCACGAATCCGAACTCCCGTCACACGGTCCCCCGAGACCTCGATTCGATCAACGCTGACGCCGGTGCGAATCCGGGCGCCGTGATTCTCGGCGGCGCGCGCCAGCTCCTTCACGAACCGGCTGGGGTTGACCGTGGATCCGTCGGCGTGTTCGAAGCCCCCTGCCACATCTCCGCGAATGACGGGCTCCCGTTCCCGAAGCGCCGCGGCCGATAGCTCCTTCGTCTCGAATCCGTGTCGACCGATCAGTCGGGCCTCGCGTCGGACCGAGGCCAGTCCCCGCTCGGTGCGGCAGACTTCCAGATAGCCCGAGGGTCGATAGTCGCAGTCCAGATCTTCCTGAGCGACCAGACTCTCGAAGATTTCGGGGGTGGCGAGCCCGAGCGGTGCGAGAGCGGCCATCGCGTACTCGAGGTGCGAGTCGGTGCAGTACCGGGCGAAAGCCCAGAGCCAGCGGACCAGGGCGGGATCCCACCGGGTGGCGATGTAAAGCGGACGCAGCGGGTCGCCGAGCGAGCGAATCGCCTGCCAGACCCGCCCGGGGCCGTTGATCGGCGGATGACCCGGCGAGATCATACCCGCGTTCCCCCGGCTGGCCCCCTCTGCCAGGTCGCCCCGTTCCAATACCAGGACCCGCGCCCCCTGCCGGGCGAGGTAATAGGCCGTGGAGATCCCGATCACCCCGCCGCCGATCACCACGATCCGATGGGCGGATCGGTCTCGGGAACGACTCGAAAAGCGGTCCGATGACTGCTGACCGGACGAGTTCGAGAGATGGTCGCGGGCCAGAAATGGCTCCCTTCGGGATACGGGTCCGTCGATCTGTCGGCCGTCGGTCGACCGGCGCCGTCATGCGGGCAAGCTACGTCGGAAACGCCGGTGCGGAAAACACGTCCGGCGCCGTATATTTTCTCTCGCGGCTGCCCGGTCGCGATCGCGGAACCCGCACCTGGAGGAAGCGAATGGACCATACATGGGAAGATCTCCATAAGATGCCCGTGAAGAAGCTCCGGGAGATCGCCGAGGAACTGGGCGACCACGCCGAACTGCATGGCTTTCTCACCATGCACAAGGAGCAACTCGTCCCCGCCCTCTGTCACGCTCTGGGGGTCGAAGATCATCCACACCACGAGGTCGTGGGCGTGGACAAGAAGTCGATCAAGGCGCAGATCCGTGCGCTCAAAGAGCAGCGTGACGAAGCGCTCGCATCGAAAGACCCGGTCGAGCTCAAACGCATCCGTCGCAGGATTCACAATCTGAAGAGGAAGCTGCACAAGGCGACGGTCTGAAGTTCGCGCCCGCGCGGGCTGCCGGACCCCGGCGTCGGAGGCGTCGGGTCAGCGTTCGTTCGTCGAAGGCAAATCAGATCCGAAAGGACATCGCATGTTCGCAGCGGACACCTACATCCGGCGCAGGCAGATTCTACGGGAACGGCTCGAGTCCGGCGTGCTCCTCTTCATCGGAAACGACCTCGATCCGATGAACTATCCCGACAATCCGTATCCGTTCTGGCAGGACCGGAGCTTCCTGTATTACTGGGGTCTCGATGAGCCAGGCCTGGCCGGCACGATCGATCTCGACAGCGGCGATGCGGTTCTCTTCGGGCACGATCCGACGATCGACGAGGTCGTATGGACGGGTCCGCAGCCTTCGATCGCTTCGAAGGCGGAGCGGATCGGAGCGACGGCGGCCGAGCCGATCGAATCGCTTCCCGAGCGGCTCCGGGTGTTGCGATCGTCCGGCCGGCAGGTCCACCTCCTGCCCCTGTATCGCGCCTCCAGTCGGATCCGGGTCTCCGAATGGATGGGGATCGGGCTGTCGGAGGTCGACGGGCTCGTATCGCGGCCGTTCATCGAGGCGGTCGTGGACCAGCGGATCATCAAGAGCGACGAGGAGATCGTAGAGATCGAGAAGGCAATGGCGATCACCCGGGCGATGCATCTGGAGGGTATGCGCGTGGCGCGGCCGGGCGTGGCCGAGTGAGGTCGCCGGTGCGGTGGAGGGAGAGGCGCTCCGCCGGGGCGGCCGCCTCTCTTTCCCGATCATCTGCTCGAAGCACGGGGAGACTCTCCACAATCATCACTACGACAACACCCTCGAAAACGGTGATCTCGCGGTCCTCGACACCGGAGGTGTTTCGCCGTCCGGGTATGCCGGGGACATCACTCGGACGCTGCCGATCGGCGGACGGTTCGACGGGCGACAGCGAGCGATCTACGACCTGGTGCTGGATGCCGAGGTGCGCTCGGTGGAAGCGGTCCGGCCGGGGGTCACCTACCGGATGAAGGGAGATCCGGCCGAGGCGGTCGCCGCCGGGGCGCACGCGCTGTTCATGCCGCACGGCCTCGGGCACATGATGGGGCTCGACGTGCACGACGCGGAGGGCCTGGACGAGACGTACGCAGGGTACGGGTCCGACATGCAGCGGAGCGAGCAGTTCGGACTCGCCTCTCTTCGCCTCGGTCGGATTCTGGAAGAGGGATTCGTTCTCACGGTGGAGCCGGGCATTTACCTCATTCCGGCCCTGATCGATCGCTGGAAGGCGGAAGACCGGCATACTGCGTTCATCGAGTACGACGAGCTCGAGTCGTGGAAGACGTTCGGCGGAATCCGGATCGAAGACGACGTGGTCGTGACCGCCGACGGTCACAGGGTCCTCGGCGAACCGATCCCCAAGGCGCCCGACGAGGTCCAGTCTCTCCTTTCGCAGTGAGAAGCCCGTGCGTCTGACCCGCGATCAACTCGAGATCGCTCCCGACGATCTCGCCCTCAGGCTGGAGGACGGCGACCCGATACAGGTGCTGGACGTACGGGCGCCCGACGGGCTCGGGGTCGGAGTCGTGAGCCCGGTGCCCCCCGATCGCTTCATCAACGTGAGGGGGTCCGAGCTCGTGGCCATGTCGGATCCCGCCGAAGTGGGTCTGAGGATCGACCAGGAGGTCGTGGTCGTCTGTGGCCGGGGCAACGACAGCCTCCGCGTTGCGGCCTGGCTTACCGTCGCGGGCTACGAAGCCCGGTCCCTGGCCGGGGGCATCGCCGCATGGATGCACCTGTCCCTGGCGAGGTACCTGCCCGAGCCGGAGGGCTTCGAACGACTCATTCAGTTCGATCGACCCGGCAAGGGAGCGCTCGGCTACCTGCTCGTCAGCGGCAACGAGGCCCTCGCGGTGGATGTGTCGCTCTATCCCGGGCCCTGGCTCCGGGAGGCCGAACGGGCCGGGGCGCGAATCACGGCCGTCGCGGACACGCACGTGCACGCCGACTACATCAGCGGCGGACCGGACCTGGCAGCGTCTCTCGGAGTGCCCTGGTATCTGCACCCGAAAGACATGGTATACCCGTACGATGGCACCGCCGGAGTCCTGCCGTTCACCCCGATCGAAGAGGGTCAGGATCTCGCGGTCGGGGCGGGCCGGGTTCGCGTCGTCCATACGCCCGGGCACACCGAGGGGAGCGTGACTCTCGTCGCCGGCGGGGAAGCGGCTCTGACCGGGGACTTCCTCTTCGTGGAATCGGTAGGCCGGCCCGACCTCGCGGGACGCGCCGAAGAGTGGAGCCGGGAGCTGTGGAGCAGCACGCACGCGGCGCTGACGGAATGGGACGAGCGGTGGTTGATTCTGCCGGCGCATTATTCCGGGGAGTCGGAGCGGTGCCCGGACCGTTCCGTGGGCCGGGAGCTCGGTCGCCTGCGGGAGTCGAACGCGGCGCTGGGGCTGGCCGCCGACAGGGAGGAGTTTCTCTCCTGGGTGAACGCTCATACGGCCCCGGCACCCGAGGCCTACCCGCGCATCAAGGCGGTCAACGTGGGACTGATCGAGGTGGGACAGGCGGAGGCGGATCTCCTGGAGGCGGGGAGGAGCGAGTGCGCGATCGTCTGAGCGCGGATTCGGCGGCGGCCGCGATCGCGTAGGCGACCGCCGAGGCCGCGAGCCCCGCGACGTACGGAGAGGCCAGGCCCGAGGCCGGGATTCCCGCGATCCTGGCTCCGATCACGGTCAGCACGCCGGCCGTGATCGCGGCCAGCGCGGCCGTGGAGCCGGGCCGCCGGGAACACAGACCTGCGATCAGCGGCACGAACAGGCTCACCGAGAGCAGCGTGTAGAAGACCGCCAGGGCTCCGATCACCGACGGCAGCGCGAGCGCGAGGCCGATGCCCAGCCCCCCTCCCGCGAGCGCCGCCAGGCGCGCCATCCGCAGCACCTCGCGATCCGTGGCATCCGGACGCACGAACCTCCGCCACAGGTCCTCCGAAAGAGAGGTGGCCAGCATGAAGAGGATGGCGTCGGCCGAGCTGATCTCCGCCGAGAAGACAGCGGCGAGAGCGAGTGCACCGAGAAGCAGCGGAAGGCCTTCCATCAGGACCGTCGGCAAGGCCAGCTCGGGATTCGCGAGCTCCGGAGCGATCGACCGTGCGATCATACCGAGAAGCGGCGGCACGACCGCGAACGCGAGCAGGACCAGGGCGCATGCGATTCCGGCTCGTCGCACGGTCGCTTCGTCCCGCGCTCCGAAGATCTTCTGGAGGAGTCCGGGCGAGATGATGAAGGCGGGAGCGAGAAGGAAGATCCAGGTCCATCCCGAATCCCCGCTTCGGGAGAACGCGAACCAGTCTGGATTGTCGACCGGGGCCGCCGCGACCACGGCCTCCCAGCCGCCGGCTCCCTGGAGAGCCACGGGCAGGACGACGGCAAAACCGCCGAGCAGGACCGAGAGCTGAACGAGATTCACCCAGGCCGAGGTCAGAAGCCCGCCCGAGGCGAAATAGACGGTCACGACCCCGCCCGCAGCCAGGCAGCCCAACCACTTCGGCAAGCCCGCGACGACGTTGAGCACCCATGCGGCGGCGATCAGCTGGCCGGCGAGAATCGCCAGGGTCGCCAGCCAGAGGAGGGCGGCGATGATGGCCCGCACGGAGCGACCGTACCGCAGCTCCAGGTAGTCGCCGACCGTGTAAAGCTCGCGCTCCCGTGCGATGCGCCAGACGGCGGGCCCGACCCACACGGCGAGCACGATCGTGCCGATTCCCGCCGAGCCGACCCACCACCAGGCCGCAAGGCCGTCGCGATATCCGAGTCCCGCGGCGCCGACCGTTGATCCGGCTCCGATGTTCGCGGCGAGCAACGTGGCGAACAGCAGTCCCGGCCCCAGACTCCGACCCGCGACGAAAAAGGTGCTGCTCGACTCCACCCGTCGGCCGATCCAGAGTCCGAGACCGACGAGGCCGGCGGAATAGAAGAGGAGCAGCAGGAGGGCGATGCTCACCGGATCAGCGCGATCCGTCCAGGTCGCCGGCGGTGGGCAGACCCGGCAGACCCTCGGCGGCCCGCACCGCGCGGAGGATCGCCTCGGCGACCATGTCGGCCGCGAGGGCGCCTACGGCCGTGAGGTCGGCCCGGGGCCCGGCAGTGGGGTCGCGGGATCCTCCCGGCTCTCCGGTGGAGAGCACGAACAGGACATCCCCGTCCCACGGGGTATGAGCGGGCCATACGGCGCGGGCCAGCCCGTCGTGCGCCATCCTCGCGACCCGCGTCGCTTCCGACTGGGTAAGCGGAGCATTCGTCGCGACGACGCCGATTACCGTGTTGCCGGGCCCCCCGGCCCCGCCGTGCTCGAGATCGTCCCTGAGCACTCGACGCGCGTCCGCGAGAGCTTCGCCATCTTCCGTCCGCACGCCGGCGACCACCTCACCCGTCGCGGGATCGATGATGTCACCGAGGGCGTTCACGGCGATCAGAGCCCCCACGACGAAGCCGTCCGGTCCGCGAACGGACGAAGACCCGATGCCGCCCTTCATCGCCCGTTTCATGCCCCGGAGCTTCCCGACCGTAGCGCCCGCGCCGGCGCCGACGCTTCCCTCCGGCGGAGCGGACGAAAGCGCGGAACGCGCCGCCTCGTAGCCGCACTCGGCCCCGGGCCGAATCGTGCCATCGCCGACGTTCAGGTCGAACAGGATGGCGGCGACCACGATCGGTACCCGATACCCTCCGGCCGCGTAGCCGATGCCCTGCTCCTCCAGCCAACGGGTCACCCCCGTCGCGGCGTCCAGGCCGAAGGCACTGCCGCCGGACAACACCACGGCGTGGACGCGGCTCACCGTGTTCACCGGGTCGAGGAGCGCCGTCTCCCGGGTGCCCGGAGCTCCGCCGCGCACGTCGACGCCTGCCACGGCACCGGCCGGCGCCAGAACGACGGTACAGCCGGTGGGGCGCAGGGCAAGCGTGTGATGACCGACCCGGATGCCGGGTACGTCGGTGATGCTCATGGGGTTCGTGTCCTGGGCGAAGAGGGAGCCGGCGCCCGGCAGCAGGGCGAGGGCTGTCAGGGTTCGGATCGACGCATGCATCGCAATCGCTCCTCGCGGGGTTGGCGTCCGGCACAGAGCCGGCCCTGG
>JARRPA010000012.1:17404-28166 GCA_037383305.1 Gemmatimonadota bacterium
GCTGCAACCCAACGTGTGACACGGAATATCTAAGTAGTGCGTTCGCAGTGAGTTGCGGTTGGGCACGGGCGTTGCATTCTGCGTTTGCGAACCGGGCCCGGAGGACCATGAACCCGACCTCGAGACCGAAGAGAAGAGATGTCGCACCGACCCGATTTACCGACGAGCACCGATGATCTCCTCAGGCAGGCGGCGGAGACCGATCGCGCACGCCACCTGATGACACTGTACCTGGAAACGACTCGCGCGTCGGTGGACGCGGACCCGGCCGGAGCCGCGGCGCGGGCGCTTCGGCGTCTGCCCCAGCACGGTCCCCTGCGTCGGCAGAAGGACCGCGACGTCCTGAAGGCCATCCGGATCATCGTGAACGAGCTGGAGTCGAGCCAGGTACTCCGGAAGCAGTTGCGCTGGGTGCTCGAGGAAGCCGAGTGGAGGGCCCGCCTCGGCGCGAAGTAGCCTGCCGGAACCTCTTCCCCACCCGCGGGTCTCCGTACTGGCGTGCCAGGATCGCAGGAGAGAACTTGTATTCCTGCGGGTTTCTGCGCATCCTTCCCGCCCGTTGAAACGCGGACACTCGACCGATTGATGTGATGATCGTAACGCTGACAGAGGGAGTCGATGCAGGGATCGTTCGCGATTCCCTGGTGGCCCTCGGCCTGTGGACCTCGCCGTTCGAGGGCAGGCGCGGGTCCGTTCAGCTGTACGTGCATTCGCACTCCGGCGACGTAGACCGCGATGCTCTGCTCGGTGTGCCGGGCGTCGAGGACGTTTCCGAGCCGGCTTCCCGGCATCCCCGCGTGGACGCCATGCCCTCGCGGGTGGAGATCGGCGGCGTCGAGATCGGCGGAGCCGCGGATCCCGTGCTGATGGCCGGACCCTGCAGCATCGAGTCGGAAGCGGGCATCCACGAGGCGGCGGAACGACTGGCCGGAATCGGGGCCCGCTTCCTTCGCGGCGGCGCCTACAAGCCGCGCACCTCGCCTTACGACTTCCAGGGCGTCGGCACGTCGGCGCTTCGCTGGCTACGCGACGCGGCCGATGCGAACGGTCTGCTGGTGGTCACGGAGGCACTTTCGGAGAGTTCCGTGGACGCGGTGGCGGAGGTTGCGGACCTCGTGCAGATCGGCTCGCGGAACATGCACAACGGAGCCTTGCTGGACGCGGCCGGCCGCAGCGGTCGGCCGGTGCTCGTGAAGAGGGGCATGGCCGCGACGGTCGAGGAATGGCTCTCGGCTGCGGAGTACTGTCTCGCGGGCGGAGCGCCTTCCGTGCTTTTCTGCGAGCGGGGAATCCGCAGTTTCGACGACCGCACGCGCAATCTGCTCGATCTGGGATCCGTGGCGCTGCTGCGCCACGTCTACGGTCTCCCGGTGATCGTGGACCCATCGCATGGTCTGGGCCGACGCGATCTGATCCCGCACCTGAGCCGGGCCGCGATCGCCGCTGGCGCCGCGGGTCTGCTGATCGAGGTGCACGCGGATCCGGCGCACGCGATGAGCGACGGCCCTCAAGCGCTGGCGTTCGACGCGATCGAATCGCTCGCGGCGGATCTTCACGCGCCCCTCCCGTTCGCCGTCCCCCTGACCGGCTGAGCCCGGGACCGCCGGACTCCGTGGCGACCGGGACCCGGAACTGCGATCCCGCCGTCGCGCGGGAGATTCGGGATGCCGTTCGCGCCCGGCTGTCCCGTGTCGGAACGCCCGACGGTCCTTTCGTCGTCTCCTTCGATCTTCCTGCCGGTTTCGAGTCGCTGAGCGTCTGGCAGTCATTTCCGGGCGAGGAAGCCACCTTCTGGCGATCGCCCGGGGGAGGGTGCAGCGCCTCGGCGGGACGTGTCGGGGTCGTGCCCGCGGGTCCCGGGACCGATCCCGAACACTCGGCCGATTCGCTGAGGCGACTGGCTGAGCGTCTGATTCACCTCGACCTGCGATCCGGGGAAGCGTGCCCGGAGCCCGTGCGTCTGTTCGGGGGGACGGCGTTCGCATCGGAGGCCGACGGGGGAGCTTGGGGAGCCTTCGGAGGGGGCGGCTTCGTGCTTCCCCGGCTGACCGTGGAGGAAACGGGGCGAGGCGTTCGGGGCCGATTCGCATTCGACGGGCGCACGATCGCGGAGAACCAGACGCTGGCGGCGGGCTGGATCGAAGCGCTGTGCGCCGGACCCGGGGAGGATACGGGAGCCGCGGTGGCACCGGATCGGGCAGCGACCGTGGGATCGGCAGAGAGCCCGGTATCGGGAGGAGACGGGTCCGCACCGGTCCCCGAGGACTGGGTGCGCCTCGTCGAGAAGGCGCGCGCGGAGATCCGGGGCCGGGCCCTGCGCAAGGTGGTCGTATGCCGTCGGCGCACGATTCCTGTGACGGGTCCTCGCGACCCCGTACCCCTGCTTTCCGGACTCGCCTCCCGGAACCGCGAGTACGTGTTCGGAGTCCGCCGCGGCGACCGGATTTTCTTCGGTGCTTCGCCCGAGCTTCTGATGGAGAAGCGCGGAGACCGGCTGCGCACCGAGGCGCTGGCGGGCACCCGCGAGCTCGACCCGGAGACGGACCGGGCGTCGGCGCTGACTCGTGCGGCCGAGGAGCTTTTCGGGAGCGGCAAGGACCTCGAGGAGCACGCCCTGGTCGTTCGGGGCATCGTCGAGGCGCTGGAAAGGATCGCAGTCCGTCGTACGCTGCCGCCGTGGCCCGAAGTGAGAGGCCTGACCGGGCTCGCCCATCTCTGCTCGGCGATCGAGGCCGACCTGCGACCCGGACTGAGCCCGTTCGAGGTCCTCGCCGCCCTGCACCCGACTCCGGCGGTCGGGGGCCTGCCGCGGGAGGCCGCGCTGCGCTTCCTCTCCGTCACGGAATCGGTGGATCGGGGATGGTATGCGGGACCCGTGGGTTGGGTGACGCCCGGTGGCGACGCACAGATCGCCGTCGGCATCCGTTCCGCTCTGCTCGGCCCGGACCGGGCGTGGCTCTACGCGGGAGCGGGAATCGTGCTCGCCTCGGATCCCGTGGCCGAGTACCGGGAAACCGAGGCGAAGCTCCAGCGCCTGTCGGCCGCGCTCGGAGTCAGGGAGATTCGAGAATGAGCTACGCCGACCTTCAGGCCGTCTGGGCCGAGTTGCTGATCGATGCTCTCGGCGCGAGTGGAATCCGACAGGCCGTGGTGAGCCCGGGGTCGCGTTCCACGCCCCTGGTCCTGGCGATGCGCCGCGCCGAGTCGGAAGGGCGACTCGAGGCCACCGTGATCGCCGACGAGCGGGTGGCCGGGTTCTTCGCTCTCGGCCACGGGAGAGTGACCGGCGAGGCGGCCCTGCTGGTATGCACCTCCGGAACGGCGGCCGCTCACTACTTTCCGGCCCTCATCGAGGCCTCGCAGTCCGGAGTGCCTCTCGTCGTCCTGACCGCGGACCGGCCGCCGGAGCTGATGGCGCGGGGCGCCAATCAGACCATTGACCAGTCGCATCTCTTCGGACGGTGGGTACGGGAATCGCTGGATATCGGCTTGCCCGATCCGGACACCCGCGCCTGGGACGGCCTGCCGAGGACCGCCGCGCGGATCGTCCAGGCCTCGCTGCTTCCCGATCCCGGACCCGTGCACCTGAACGTACGCTTCCGCAAACCTCTCCAGCCGACCGCGTCCGATCCGTCGGAGATCTCCACGCTTCGCTCCCGTGCGAAGGCCGTGCTCGCGGACGGTCTGCCGGTCCCCAGGCATCCGAATCCCGTTCCGGATCCGGCGGACCTGGATTCCCTCGCCGCGAGAGTCCGCCGTGCGCGCCGCGGCGTGCTGTTCGCCGGTCCGATGCCGCTCACCGGCGCGGTTTCGGCGGCGACCGTCAGTCGCTTCCTCGAACGGTCGGGCTTCGTGCTCGCCCCAGAAGCGACCAGTCAGCTCCGGTTCGGTGGAGGCGCGCCCCGGCGGCTGTTGCTCGACGCATTCGAGCCGATATTCGGCCGCGGTGGCCGGCACGACGACCTCGACCCCGACTTCGTCCTGCAGATCGGCGGTGCTCCCACCGGCCGCGGCGTCGGCGGATGGCTCGCCTCGGACCGGGCACCCGAACGGGTCGTCGTCGCGTCGCGCGGCTATCCCGAGGCGTTCAATCGCGCCTCGGAGGTCTGGATCACGGACCCCGGTCTCGCGCTGATGGGACTGGCGGAGAGGCTGGATGGAATCGCGCCGGAGGCCGACTGGGCGGGGCGGGCGCGCGCGGCCTCGGACCGGGTCTGGGATCATCTCGACGAAATGCTCTCGCACGACGGCGGGTTTTCCGAGCCGGCGGCGGTGCGCACCGCCGTGGGCGCGGTTCCCGCCGGTGGTCTCCTGGCGCTCGGCAACAGTCTTCCGGTGCGGGAGGCGGACCTGTTCTGCCCGGCCTCCGAGCGCTCGATCGCCGTGCTCTCTCAGCGGGGCGCGAGCGGGATCGATGGGGCGATCTCCGCGGCGGCCGGAGCTGTCGCAGCGTCCGGTTTCCCGGGGCTCCTGCTCACCGGCGACGTCGGATTCCAGCACGACGTCGGGGGCCTGGCAGCGGCACGTGAGCTTTCGGGCTCGCTGGCGATCGTGGTCCTCTGCAACGGTGGGGGGCGCCTCTTCGACCTTCTACCGGTCCGGGACCTGCTCTCGGACGACCCGGCGGTCTTCTCGCGCTTCTTCCACACGCCCCCGGTCCTGAGCCCGATGGAAGCCGCCACCGCGTTCGGTGTCCGAGGGGTGGCCGTCGAATCGACCGTTCAGCTCTCGGATTCGATCGCGGAGGCCCTCGCCCGGCCCGGTGCGACCGTGATCGAGGCTCGGCTGGAGGGTTCACCGGCCTCGGAATGGGTGCGACGGCTCGCGCAGTCCGTCGCCGGGGAATGAGTCGGCCGAGCCGAGCCCGCCGCGACCCGAGACCGGTGGACCGGCGTGTTTCCTCGCGGCCGGACCGACGTATCTTGCCACCGTCTCGGGCGGAGAGGCCGCCCGGAACCCGAAACAGCCAAACGAGAGGAGGCGATCTGCGGATCGCCCGGGAGGTTCGACGCGAATGAGCGCCGTAGACTGGATTCTCCAGGATGAATTCGGCTTCGAAGACATCCTGTATCACAAATGCGAGCCGGGCATCGCGAAGGTGACGATCAACCGGCCGCGCGTGCGGAACGCGTTCCGCCCCCAGACCGTGTTCGAGATGGAGCGCGCCTTCGCCGACGTCCGACAGGACCCGGAGATCGGTGTCGCGATCCTGACCGGTGCCGGCGGCGAGGCGTTCTGCTCCGGGGGCGACCAGTCCGTCCGAAAGCCGGGCGGCTACGCGGGCAGCGACGAAGTGCCCCGGCTGAACGTGCTCGACCTGCAGCGACAGATCCGGACGATGCCGAAACCGGTGATCGCGATGGTGGCGGGCTACGCGATCGGCGGAGGCCACGTGCTGCACGTGGTGTGCGACCTGACGATCGCCGCCGACAACGCCCGGTTCGGACAGACCGGTCCGAAGGTCGGCAGTTTCGACGGCGGGTACGGCTCGTCGTACCTGGCGCGGATCGTGGGACAGAAGAAGGCCCGGGAAATCTGGTTCCTCTGCCGTCAGTACGATGCGCAGCAGGCGCTCGAGATGGGGCTGGTGAACGCCGTCGTTCCGCTGGAGCGTCTGGAGGAGGAGACGGTGCAGTGGTGTCTGGAGATCCTGCAGCACAGCGCCACGGCGATCCGGCTGCTCAAGGCATCGCTGAACGCCGACTGCGACGGCCAGACCGGTCTGCAGCAATTGGCCGGTGATGCGACGCTGCTTTTCTATCTCACCGAGGAGGCGCAGGAAGGGAAGCAGGCGTTTCTCGAGAAGCGGAAGCCCGATTTCGGGAAGTTCCCTCGCTTTCCCTGACCGGAATGACTTCCAGGGGCAGCCAGCCTTTTTCGCGAATCTGCTGCCGAAGCGCTCGGAGCGTTGCTGCTGCAGGTCGGCTCGAACCTGGCGAATGACGTGTACGACTTCGAGCGAGGGGCCGACCGGGAGGGACGTACCGGTCCCCTGCGCGTCACGCAGGCGGGGCTTCTGACGCCGGGCCAGGTGCGACGCGGCATGGCGTGGGTGTTCGGCGCCTCGACGCTCGTGGGCGTCTATCTCGCGGCCGTGGCCGGCTGGCCGGTGATCGCGATCGGTCTCGCCGCGATCGGAGCGGCAATCGCCTACACGGGCGGTCCGTGGCCACTCGGATACAACGGCCTCGGCGAGTTGTTCGTACTGCTCTTCTTCGGCTTCGCGGCCGTGTGCGGTACCGCTTTCGTCCAGGTCGGTGCCGTGCCGCGTTCGGCCTGGTCGGCGGGGTTCGCCGCGGGCTGCCTGGCGAGCGCGATACTCGTCGTGAACAACGTGCGCGACGTGGAACAGGACCGCCTGGCCGGCAAACGGACGCTTCCCGTGCGGTTCGGACGCGACTGGGGAGTCGCCGAGTACGCCGTCCTGACATCGACGGGGATCTTCCTTCCGGCCGCGACCGTGCTGGCCGGACGACAGCCGCCGACCCTGCTCCTCGTGCTCGCGACGGTGCCGCTCGCCGTACCACTGTTCCAATCCTTGCGTGACGATAGGGGGCCGGCCTTGAACCGGACGCTCGCAGGCACTGCCCGACTGTTTCTCATCTGGTCCGTTCTCTATTCGGCGGGTCTTCTGCTGGGAGGCCGCGGATGAGCCGCGGCCCCACCCGAGCGCGCGTCGTGCGATTCCGGCTCCCCTCCGGCGATGGACGGTCCGCGTGGGGAAATGCCGACGCCTCCACGAAGACCTCGACCCTGCGGACCGGGTTCCTCCTGGAGCTCAGGGACAGGGACGGCAGGTCGGGCTGGGGAGAAGCCTCGCCGCTCGCGGCGTACTCCGGCGAGCGACCGGTGGAGGCCGCCTCCGGCCTGCTCCGGCTTCTCGGCAACGGCACCGCGGTGGAGCAGCTTCTCGAGTTGCTCGAATCGCCGGAGTCGATGGCCTGGATCGGATCACCCGGAGATTCGCCTGCAGCGCCTCTGTTCGACGGGCTCGACGATCTACTCGGACACTCGGCCTCGGCGCGAAGCGCGTTGATCTCGGCGCTGGCCGATCTCGCCGGACACCGTGCGGGGGTCCCCACTCACGAGCTGCATCTACCGGCGTCGGAACTGACCGCGCCGGTGGCGGCCGCGACCCTGGCAGATTCCGATGTCGGGCCCTCGAAGTCGGCCTGCAGGATCAACGCTCTGGTCCCGCTGACCGGCCGTCGCGAGGCGCTGGCTTCGGCGACCGATGCGTACACGAGGGGAATCCGGGTCCTGAAGGCGAAGCTCGGCAGCGGCGACCAATTCGACGCGGAACTGGAGTTGCTGCAGCTGCTGCGCGGCGAGATGGGAGACGATCTGATCTTTCGGCTGGACGCGAACGGGTCGTGGACACTCGACGAGGCACGAGTGAACCTCGATCGGCTGGCTTTCCTGCGACCGGAGTACGTGGAGGAAGCCGTGGCCGGAGCCGCGATGGCGGAGCTCGAGGAGTCCCCCGTGCCGCTCGCCGCGGACGAGTCGCTGCGCGACGTGGAGGCGACGAAGCGGTTGCTGGACACGCCGGCCATTTCGGTGCTGATACTGAAACCCTCCCTCCTCGGAGGCCTCGATCGTTGTTTCGATCTCGGGCTTCGCGCCATCCGCTCGGGACGCCGCTGCGTGGTGACGCACGGCTTCGAGGGACCGGTGGGGCACGGTGCGGCGTGTGAGCTGGCGCTCGGGCTCGCGACGTTCGATTCGGGGGGCACGGAGGGTCGCCCGCTCGCCCAGGGACTCGACCGGCGGGGGGTGCTCGACGCCTGGTCGGATGTCGCGGTGCCGCAGTTGCGGGGGCCATTCCTGGTGCCCGCGGACGTCTCGGGACACGGTATCGACCCTTCGGCCCTGCTGGAGCGTGCAGGAGGCGACGGAGTGATATGACCGCACTCTCGGTGCGGGCGGCGGCCCGGGAGAGTCCCGATGGCCTCGCACTCATCGCGGCCGACGGAACGCGGTGGACGTGGCGTCAACTGGCGGCCGAAGTGCAGCAGTTGTCGACCGGAGCCGGCGACGACTCCCATCCGGATCGCAGGGTCCGGATTCTGGACGCCACGCCGTCACCGGAGACGGTGTTCCGCATACTCGCCGCGATCGAAGACCGCGTGCCGTTTGCACCGCTCGATCCGAGGTCGCCACCGGGCGAGACCCGGGCTCGCCGCGGGCTGCTGGCCCGGGAATCCGAGGCGATGGCGATCCTCTTCACTTCGGGCAGCACTGGAAACCCCCGCGCCGTGGAGTTGTCGCGGAGCGCGTTCGTAGCGTCCGCGAGGGCAAGCGCCGGCCGGCTCGGCTGGCGGGACGGCGATCGCTGGCTGTGCGTGCTTCCGCTGGCGCATGTCGGCGGGCTGTCGATCCTGACTCGCTGCCTGGCGGCCCGCCGGGCCATCGTCCTCGCCGATCGATTCGATGCCGAGGCCACAGCCGATCTGGTAGAACGGGAGCAGGTGACGCTCGCTTCGCTGGTTCCCACCATGCTCGCCCGACTCTTCGATCTCGGGGATCGTCGTGCCGTGAATTCTCGCCTCGCGTCGCTGCGAGCCGTGCTGGTGGGCGGGGCGGCCGCACCCGATGCACTCTGGGAGGAGTCGGCCGGTCGTGGCATGCCCGTGCTCGAGACCTGGGGAATGACGGAGACCTGCTCCCAGGTCGCTACGGCGCGACCGAATGGCGACCCCCGTGCGCTCGTCCCGCTGGACGGCTGGGAGGTTCGGTGCGTCGAGGGCCATCTCGAGGTCCGGGGAGAAGCTCTCTTCTCGCGCTATCTGGAACAGGACGGTGCCCGGCGACCGGTGGATGAGGACGGCTGGTTTCGGACCGGAGACACGGGCAGGATCGACCCGGATGGATCGGTCACCGTGCTGGGCCGGGCCGACGGCCGGATCGTCAGCGGAGGGGAGAATGTCGAGCCCGCGGAGGTGGAGCGGTTCCTCGAGTCGCTGCCGGGCATCCGGCGGGCCGTAGTCCTCGGAATTCCCGACCCGGAATGGGGAGAGACCGTGGCCGCGGCGCTGGAACGCGTGCCGGGCCACGGGGGGGACCCGTCGGGTGCCGACCCCGAGCTCGAGGGGGTCATTCGTGCAGGTCTGGCGCCCTGGAAACGGCCTCGCAGAGTCGTCTGGCTGGACCGGTTTCCCGAGACGGCATCCGGTAAGGTGGATCGTGCCCGAGTCCGCGCGCGGGTGCTGGCCGGATTGACCTCGCGGCACACTACGTCATAGCGTTTACCGGGGCGCGGCCGAATCGCGGCCGGCTCCCTCACGCACCCACCGGACGAAACCATGTCTGACGAGAAGCAGGATCGTGTGCAGGAGGACGCCCTGACGCTCTGGGCCGACGCGGTCGCCCGGAACCTGGCTGAGGATGGGCACTCGAACCTCGCCCACCTATTCCGGTCGCTGGTTCACCGCGATGCCGATGGAGTGGAGGACGCCTTGAACGAGCTCGACTTCGGCGCTCTCGATGGTCTGATCGAGACGCTCGGCGAGGAGATCGACGAGCGGCTGGACGCGGGCGAGGAGCGTTTCGCCGAAATACTGGACGAGGTGCTCGAACTCGCCGTCGAAGCGCTGGAGGATGCGCTCGATGACGACATCGAATGGGACGAAGGCGCCACTTCGATCTGACGCGGATGTCGATGCGGACCGGTACACGTCCCCGAAAACGGCGGAGGCGGCTCTTCGTCGGCGCGGCTGTCGTCGCATTGCTGGTCCTGGTCGCAGTCGAGCTCAAGCCCGGCACGGGCGATGGGGCCCAGGTCACCAGGGTATACGACGGGGACACGATCGAAGCGCTCGTTTCGGGACGCCGTGAGAAGATCCGGTACATCGGAATCGATACTCCCGAGATGACCGACACCCGAGAACCGGTTCTCGAGCTGGCCCGCGAAGCCCGGGTCGCCAACCGGCGCCTGGTCCAGGGCCGGGTCGTGCGGCTGGAACGTGACGTCCAGACCCGCGACACGTACGGCCGGCTTCTCGCCTATGTCTGGCTCGGCGACACGCTGGTCAACGAGCTTCTCGTTCGCGAGGGGTTCGCCGTCGCGCGCAGCTTTCCCCCCAACGTTCGACATCAGGACCGCCTCCGGGCGGCCCAGGAGGAGGCCCGAAGCGCCGCACGAGGAGTGTGGGACGGGCGGCTGGGGGAGGGCCCGTTGCGCCAGCGGGGAGATCAGGCGAGCCGGTCGAGTGCGGGGGCCCGTCCCGGTGACGGCCTGCGACTCGATGCCTTCGATGCGAGCCGACATCCGGGTGTGGTGGCGACCGTATGCGGGACGGTGGCCGGCGGTCGTTATCTCGGTGGGGACGGACTGACGTTTCTGAACCTCGAGCGGCGCTATCCGAACCAGCCGTTCACGATCGTGATTCCGATCGGCACGCGTCGTCGCCTCGGAGGTCGCCCTGAAACCGAATTGCGTGGTGTCGACGTATGTGTGGCCGGAATGATCGAGCTGCACCGGGGCACGCCCCAGATCATGATTCACGATCCGGCGCAGCTGGAGCGGTGATCCCGGCGGAACCCGCGACCTTACGAGGGGTTCTGAGATCACGGCGGTGCCGGCGATCGCAGTTGGGAGCGGCCGACCGGCGCGTCACGTAGATTCCGGGCGGGCCTGAACGGCCGGGACCCGGCAGGATTCTGGAAGGAGAATGCGAATGCGGTGGGTACTGCGTTCCAAAATACATAAGGCCACCGTGACCGAAGCCGACGTGAATTACGTCGGAAGCGTCACGATCGA
>JARRPA010000013.1:0-13011 GCA_037383305.1 Gemmatimonadota bacterium
TCGAGACCCGGATCGATCCCGAGATGGTCCCAGTGACCCATGTAGATGACGTGCTCTTCCGGGCGCGTCCGTCCCCGGATGCGCCCGACGACGTTGTGCGACACGGAACGCTTCACCTCGTTGCGGAGAGAGAGGGAGAGGCCCTGTTCGTGAACTGCCGGCCGGAAATCATCGCGGGCGGCGGCCGCCGCGAGAGAGTCGAAATCCAGTCCTTCGCTTGCCATGATCGCCCGCGCGACTTCCTCGGAGAACCAGCCCTGCACGATCGGACGCGAGGCACCCTCATCGGAAGCGAGCATGGACTGCGGGCCTGACCAGCCCGTCTTCACGACAGCCCACGGATAGCCGGCAGGTCCTTCCTGGTGAACGATCATCACGCCCGCGGCTCCCTGGCGAACCGCTTCATCGTACTTGTAGGTCCACCGGCCGAAGTACGTCATCGCCCGACCGTTGAACCGCTCGTCGCCGGTGCTGTATCCGGGGTCGTTCACGAGAACGATCACCGTTCGCCCGTCGAGGTCGAGCCCTTCGAAATCGTTCCAGCCGATCTCGGGTGCGACGATCCCGTATCCGGCGAAAACCAGCGGCGAGGAATCGAGCTCGACTTCGGCGGCGACCCCGCCGGACACCGCGACGAAATCCACCCCGGGTTCGAGACTTCGGGCGTTGCCCCGCCCTGCGACCACCGCCCCGGCGCCGACCTCGGCATCCAGCGAAACGAGAGATACCTCCTGCAGCCAGCTTCCGTCCGGTCCCCCCGGCTCGAGCCCGATCTCCTCGAATCGGCGCGCCAGGTAGGAGAGAGTGCGCTCCTCTCCGATCGTCGCAGGCGCGCGCCCCCCCATCGAGTCGGCGGACAGATCCCGGATTCCCTGCGACAGTCCATCGAGCTCGATCCGCTCCGCGGCGCGCTCCGCTCCCGATCCGGAAGGACTGCACCCGAAGATCAGAGCGGGGATTCCGAGAGCGATCCACCTCGCCGCCGGCATCACGCGGACTCTCCCCGCGTCAGAAGGTCCGCATATTCGGGGTGGCGCTTCAGATACGAGCGAATGAAGGGGCAGATCGGAACCACCCGCAGTCCCTCTTCCCGGGCCCATTCCAGCGCCGTCTTCGCGAGCCGGCTGCCGATTCCGCGGCCCTCCATCTCACGCGGGACACCGGTGTGCGGCAGCACGACCCGCTCCCCGACTCGCTGGTAGTCCAGCACCGCCGTCTGTCCATCTTCGTGCAGCGCGAATCGTGATTGCTCGGGCTCGTGGACGACCGTCAGAGTGTCGTCGATCTCCTTCACGCTTCCTCCCTCCTGTTCTGAGCGGACTCATCGGGCCAAAGGGGGTGTCGAACCACAAGAGGAAAAGATATTGCTGAACTGCGGGACGCGCAGGTTGATCCGCCTGCGCCTCGCTGTGCACAGATCGGGACCTGCCTTGACGTCGCGATCCGGGGACCGTACAACAGGTTCATGCTTCGGATCGACGAAGGTCTCGCCCTGCACGTATGCGCCTCCAGCTGGTGGTGGCGGTGGACGCACGTGCGCGCGGAGGGGGAGTCCCGCTGATCCTGGTGTAACCGAAAACGGATCGAGAACCCCACCTCCGGGCGCGGAGGTGGGGTTTCTTGCATCCCCCTTCCGGCGTCCGGTGGTGACAACCACGGATTCGGATGACCCGGCACTTCGACATCGCGGCCGACCTGGATACGCCGGTATCGGCCTATCTGAAGCTCGCTCCCTTCGAGCCGAGATTTCTTCTCGAGAGCGTAGAGGGAGCCGAGCGACTCGCCCGCTATTCCTTCATCGGCCTGGGCAGCGCGCTCGATCTCCGGATCCGCGATGGTCGAGCCGTTCTGAACGGAAGCTCGCGGGCGGCACCGACCGATCGAGAAGACCTTCTGGGCCTCCTGCGGGAAGCCGTCGCCGCCGCGCCTCAGCTCTCGGCCGACGCGGATTCGGACGGCACCCTGGCAATCGGCGCCCGGGGCGGCTCCGCGCCTCCGGTCCCCTTCGACGGCGGAATGGTGGGCGTGACCGGATTCGAACTGATGCGGCGGATGGAGAAGCTCACGACCCGGCCGCCTCCCGAGGGCGCGACGGAGGCGGCCTACATGGCCCCGCGTTCCGTGATCGTGTTCGACCATCTGACCCGCCGTGCTGCGCTCCTCCACGAGGGCCCGGAGGCTGAACGGCGCGCGCTGCGCAGGGAGATCGTCCGGGCGCTGGCGGGCCCGGTGCCGGGTCGACGATCGGGCGGCATGGTATCTCCGCCGACCGCCGAGTTCGAGAGAGGCGAATTCCTGGCTGCGGTGGATCGTACCAGGGACCACATCCGGGCGGGAGACGTCTTCCAACTCGTGCTTTCCATCCGCTTCGCCGGAGAGACGGAGGTCGATCCGTTCGAGGTATACCGGGCGCTGCGGCTGCTGAATCCGTCTCCCTACATGTATTTCCTCGACCTCGGAGACCGGAGCATCGCCGGCTCTTCGCCCGAAGCGCTGGTTCGGCTCGAAGGGCGGCAGGCCGCCCTCCGTCCGATCGCCGGCACGCGACGGCGGGGCGTGGACCCGGAAGAGGACTCCATGCTGGAGAGGGAACTCCTGGCCGACCCGAAGGAGAACGCGGAGCACGTGATGCTCGTGGATCTCGCCCGGAACGACCTGGGCCGGGTCGCCGTGCCGGGAACCGTCCGTGTCGATCCCTATCGGTCGATCGAGCGCTACAGCCACGTGATGCACATGGTCAGCGGAACGACCGGGGTGCTCGCCCCGCAATACGATGCACTCGACCTCTTCGCTGCCGCCTTTCCGGCCGGCACGGTGTCGGGGGCGCCCAAGATCCGGGCCTGTGAGCTGATCTCGGAGCTCGAGCCCGGACCGAGAGGCTTGTACGCCGGGACCGTCGGTTACTTCGGCGCCCGGGGATCCATGGACCAGGCGATCGCGATTCGGACGCTGGAATTTCAGGACGGACGCTACGCCTTTCAGGCGGGTGCCGGCATCGTGGCCGACAGCGTACCCCGGAAAGAGCACGAAGAGATCGTAGCCAAGGGCGCAGCCCTGGATGCGGCGCTCGAGCTGGCAGGAGGAGGACTGTGAACGAGAAACGGAGATCCGATCCAATGCCTCATGCACTCGTCCTTGATAACTACGATTCGTTCACCTGGAACCTGGTCCAGGCTCTCGCCTGTCTCGGGGCGGAGGTCACAGTGCGCAGAAACGATGAATTGTCCGTGGAGAACGCCCTCGTGATGGGATGTACGCACCTCGTCGTCTCTCCGGGTCCCGGACGGCCGGAAGACGCCGGCGTCTCGATTCCTTTGATCGCGGCTGCGGCCGAGCAGATGCCCGTGCTCGGCGTCTGCCTCGGACACCAGGCGATGGCCGCGGCCTTCGGGGGCCGGGTGACGGGGGCGGCCTGCCTGATGCACGGGAAGGCATCTCCCGTTTACCACGACGGCCGGGGCGTCTATGAGGGACTGCCGAATCCATTCCCGGCCGGTCGGTACCATTCGCTCGCCGTGCAGGAAGAATCGCTTCCCGCCGCGTTCCGCATCTCCTCCTACACCTCCAACGGGGAGATCATGGGCATCCGGCACCGTGACCTGCCGCTCGAGGGGGTGCAGTTCCACCCCGAGAGCATTCTCACGCCGGAGGGAGATCGAATGCTTCGCAACTTCCTTCAATCGTCGCACCCCGGGAGGGACGCATGATCGGAGTGATGACGGGCCTCCTCGAACGCCTCCTCGAGGGCGGCGATCTTTCTGCGCGGGAGGCCGAAGAGCTGCTTCGGAGCCTGACCGAAGAGGCGATTCCCCACCCCATGGCGGGGGCTTTTCTGGCAGCACTCCGCCTGAAGGGGGAAACGGCCGAGGAAGTACGGGGCTTCGCCGCGGCGATGCGCGAGCTGAGTCTGCGTCCTGAGCTGCCCGCGAGCGCGCGCCGCGCCGTCGATGTCGTCGGAACGGGAGGCGACGGGTCGGGAAGCATCAATCTCTCCACCGGGGCAGCTCTTCTTGCCGCCGCCTGCGGACAGCCTGTCGTGAAACACGGCAACGGCTCGATCTCCAGTCGGTGTGGAAGCGCCGACGTGCTGCGAGAGCTGGGAATGCCGATGCCACTCGACGCCCGGGAAGCCGCGGACTGTCTGGCCGACACCGGATTCACCTTCCTGTACGCCCCGCACTATCACCCGGCGATGCGGACTCTGGCTCCTGTGCGACGTTCTCTCGGCGTCCGCACCGTATTCAACCTGCTCGGCCCTCTGACGAATCCCGCGGCGCCGCCCTACCTCGTCGCCGGCGCCTGGAGCGAGGATACGGCGCGGCTGATGGCCGAGACGCTGACGGGTCTGGAGGTCGAGCGCGCGTTCGTGGTGCACGGAGCCCCGGCCTGGGACGAAGCCACGCCCGTAGGACCCTTCGTTCTCTATGACGTGCAGAGCCGCCGGGTCCGCCGCGAAATCCGTGACCCGGCGAGCTTCGGAATTCCGCGTTGCACCCCGGATGACCTGGTCGGGGGCGACGCTCACGAAAATGCGGCTCGGCTTCGCACCGCCCTCTCCGGCACCGCCGGCCCCGACCGGGATGCGCTGGCCGTCGGGGCGGCGCTGGCCCTGGAGGTCAGCGGAACGGCTCCGGACTTCGGGGCGGCGCTGGAGCACGTCGGTGAGACCCTGGCGGGCGGGTCCGCCACGCGGCTTCTCGATGCTCTATCTGCCCGGTTCTCCGCGAATGGAGCGCAGGCGAGCAATGCCTGACTTTCTGTCGACCATGGCCTCCGGGTCCCGCGAACGGGTCCGGTCCGCCCGATCCGCCATGCCGGAGCGGGAGCTCAGGGCTCGGATTCGGGACCTGCCGGACCCTGCGCCCCTGCGCACGGGCGCGGATGGCTTCGACCTGATCACCGAGGTGAAGCGGGTATCGCCTTCGGAAGGCCGGCTCGACGGAGCGTCCGTGGTGGCGCGGGCCTGCGCGTACGCCGACGCGGGCGCCGCCGCCATTTCGGTCCTCACCGAGCCGGACGCCTTCGGCGGTTCACTGGAGGACCTGGAGAGTATCTCCCGTACCGTGTCGACAGGACCCGACTCGATTCCGACGATGCGAAAGGATTTCCCCACCGACCCGTATCAGCTCCTGGAAGCGAGGGCGTCCGGAGCCGGAGGGGCACTGCTGGTCCTCCGCATTCTCTCGGATGATCGGATCGAGGAGATGCTGGACGCGGCGGAAGAGACGGGACTCTTTCTGCTCCTCGAGGCATTCGACGGGGAGGAGATCGAGCGGGCTGGAGCCTTCGCCGCGCGTGCCAGAGGTCGGGACATCGAGGTGCTGGTGGGCCTCAACTGCCGGGACCTGAAAAGCCTCACGGTGGATTTCGACCGCCTCGAGAAGCTCGCCGGGCACTTCCCGGCCGATACGCGCCGTGTCGCGGAGAGCGGCGTGCGGAGTGCCGAGGGTGCCGCGCGCGTGGCGGCCAGCCGATACGACCTCGCACTGGTGGGCACGGCGCTGATGCGCCACGAGGATCCCGGTCCCGCAGTCGCCCGGATGCTCGCCGCGGGCCGATCGGCGCGGACACGGGCGCAGATCGGCCGGCTCGAAGCGGCCTCGGCGATCGACCTCTCGTCCTCCGCACAGGCGCCCTGAGAGTGGGAGGTGAAGATCTGCGGGATTCGGGACGGAGTCACCGCACGGATCGCGGCGGAGGCCGGGGCGCGGGCGCTCGGTTTCGTCTTCGCCGCTTCGCCCCGGAGAATCGAGCCGGAGGCGGCCGCACGGATCGTGGCGGATCTCGGGCTCGATGTCGCACTCGTAGCGGTATTCCGGCACCCGTCGGCCCGGGAGGTCGAGCGGGTCCTCGACCTGTTTCCGGCGGACATCGTCCAGGCCGAACCGGGCCCCGGACTGACCGCGGCCCGTGCTCTGGGGGTCGGGATTCTGCCGGTTCTCCATGATGGAGAAGGAGAGTGGGAACCGTCGGAGCGGCCCGGTGGCGAACCGACGCCGGTCCTTCTCGAGGCGTCCGGAGTCGGGGGCCGTGGAATCCGGCCGGACTGGGATCGCGCCGCGGCGCTGGCACGGCGGCGCCCGCTCGTCCTCGCCGGGGGACTGACACCCGAGAACGTGCAGGAAGCGATCAGGCACGTCGATCCGGCGGCCGTCGACGTGAGCAGCGGCGTCGAGTCGTCCCGCGGCGTGAAGGACCTGGCGAGAGTTCGCGCCTTTGTGGCCGCCGCACATGCTGAATGGCCAGCCGGAGCGCGGACCGGAGAGAAGATCCGACCCGTATTCGAGAGAGCAGCGCAATGACCCCAGCGACGACCGCCGGACTCGACGACCTCCTTTCGGGGCGCCTGCCGGACGCCCGCGGGCGATTCGGCCCGTACGGAGGGCGCTTCGTTCCCGAGACTCTCATGCCCGCCATCCTGCGACTCGAGACCGAGGCGCGACGCGCCCTCGCGGATCCACTGTTCCAGCAGGAATTGGCCCATGAACTCGAGCACTGGGTCGGGCGCCCGACACCGCTCACGCGCGCTGAGAGGCTCGGTGAAGAGTGGGGTGCGGAGCTCTGGTTGAAGCGTGAGGACCTGACGCATACGGGGGCCCACAAGATCAACAACGCGTTGGGGCAGGCTCTCCTGGCGCGGCATCTCGGAATGCGGCGCGTGGTGGCCGAAACCGGGGCCGGGCAGCACGGCGTCGCCGCGGCCGCCGCCTGTGCCCGCGTGGGCCTTCCCTGCGAGGTCTACATGGGGGCCGTGGACGTGCGACGGCAGGCACCGAACGTACTCCGGATGCGTCGCCTCGGGGCTCGCGTGATCGAAGTGGAGAGTGGGGATCGCACGCTGCGATCAGCGATCGACGAGGCTCTGCGGGCCTGGGTCTCGGATCCACTCGAGACCTTCTACCTGCTCGGATCGGCGGTCGGACCGCACCCGTATCCCTGGATGGTCCGGGAGCTCCAGGCTGTGATCGGGCGCGAAGCGCGGACCCAGCTGGAGGATCGAGCCGGTTCCCTTCCCGACCTGGTGGTCGCATGCGTCGGCGGCGGCTCGAATGCGATCGGGTTGTTCCACGCCTTCCTGGGAGATCCTTCGGTGGCGCTGCTCGGAGTCGAGGCCGGGGGAGATGGAGATGGGATCGGTCACAACGCCGCGACGATCGTCCATGGGCGGCCGGGCGTGCTGCACGGGAGCCGCTCTCTCCTGTTGCAGGACGAGCACGGACAGGTTCGCGAGACTCAGTCCGTTTCGGCCGGGCTCGACTATCCCGGCGTCGGACCCGAACACGCCTTTCTTCGTGACCTCGGCCGCGTCCGATACACCTCGGTGGGAGATGAGGAGGCGCTCGAAGCCCTCGATGCCTGCAGTCGGCTGGAGGGCATCCTTCCCGCGCTGGAGACCGCGCACGCCCTGGCGGGAGCGCGCCGGGCGGCTGCCGAGAGCCCGGGACGCGCGATCCTGGTCGGTCTCTCGGGTCGGGGGGACAAGGACCTGGGCATCCTCTCCGAAAGGGACCCGCAGGAGGGAGATCCGGCATGATTCGGGATGATCCGACGATCGGAGGCGGTCGTGCGATCGAGTCCGCGATCCGGTCCGCGAACCGGGAGGGCCGCCCGGCGCTGACGGCTTTCCTGACGGCAGGCTATCCGCGCCGGGATCGATTCGTGGATACGCTCCGGGCCATCGCGGACGAGGCGGACCTGGTGGAGGTCGGCGTCCCCTTCTCCGACCCGATGGCCGACGGCGTGACGATTCAGCGTGCCAGCCGGGTTGCGCTCGAGAGCGGAGTCAGCCTCCCGTGGATCCTGGAGGAGATCGAACGCGCCGACCCGCCGTCGCCGATTCTCCTGATGAGTTATCTCAACCCGCTTCTCGCGTTCGGGTCGGACCGCCTGGGTCCCGCAGCCGCGGGCGCGGGAGTCGCCGGGTTCATCATCCCGGACCTCCCGGTGGAAGAATCGGTGGAGTTGCAGGAAGCCGTGGAGCCGCACGGCCTGGGAATCGTGCAATTCGTAACGCCCGTGACGCCGGTGGATCGGATGGCCGAGATCTGCGCCCGAAGTCGCGGGTTCGTCTACGCCGTCACCCGAACCGGCACGACGGGGGGCAGATTCGAGACGGACGGGGCCGCGGAGATGCTCGCACGGGTTCGTGAGATTTCGAATCTGCCCGTGCAGGCCGGGTTCGGAGTACGGGAAGCTGCGCAGGTCCGCGAACTGGCGCCGCACGTGGATGGACTGATCGTGGGCAGCGCGCTCGTCGAGAAGCTGGAGGCCGGAGAGGACCCCGCCGCCTTCCTCCGATCACTCCGCACCGCCACCGCTGGAGGCACCCGATGATCGCCGTTCTCTCACCCGACTGTTCTCTCCAGCACAAGGCCGAGGTCGTCCGCCTGGTGGAAGGGCACGGGCTCCGGGTGCAGGTCAGCGAGACCGACGCGGCGAGCCTGGTGGCCGTGATCGGAGAAGGCGGCGAGGGAATCGCCGATCGTCTGCGGAGTCATCCTGCCGTCCTGGAACTCCGAACCGACGCTCCCCCGTACACGCTGGTCGCCCGCGAGCAGCGCCCCGAAGGCAGCCGGATTCGCTTTGACGGGTTCGAGGTGGGAGGAGAGGAGATCGTCGTGATCGCCGGCCCGTGCGCCGTCGAATCGCGGGTTGGCATCCTCTCCGCGGCCCGGGCGGTGGCACGAGGCGGCGCCCGGATGCTCCGGGGAGGCGCCTTCAAGCCGCGCACCAGCCCGTACAGTTTCCAGGGGCTGGGCGTGGAAGGTCTCGAGCTCCTGGCCGAGGCGCGCACGGCGACCGGGCTCAAGGTGGTCACCGAAGTCGTGGCCCCCGGCGAAGCTGCCGTCGTGGCGGAGCACGCTGACGTCCTGCAGGTGGGCTCGAGGAACATGCAGAACTTCCGGCTCCTGTCGGCCGTCGGTGAACAGCCCCGTCCCGTGCTGCTGAAGCGGGGAATGATGGCGACGATCGAAGAGCTGCTGCTGGCAGCGGAATACGTGGTCACGGCAGGAAATCCGCGAGTCATGCTTTGTGAGCGGGGGATACGGACCTACGAGACCTCCACCCGCAACACTCTCGACATCGCTGCCGTTCCGGTTCTCAAGGAGCGAACCCATCTGCCTGTCATCGTGGATCCCAGCCATGCGGCGGGACGCCGGGAATGGGTCCCGGCCCTGGCCCGGGCCGCCATTGCGGCGGGGGCGGACGGCCTGATCGTCGAGGTACACCCCCGTCCCGACGAGGCACTGTCCGACGGCCGGCAGAGCCTCGACCCGACGAGCTTCGCGGTCATGATGGAGGAACTTCGGCACACCGCAGCGGCAATGAAGCGGCGGATCGCGCCCCCGGGTGCGCCCTGAGAGAGTGTCCGAGGCGCTTCGAAGCGTGCATCTTCCAGCCGACCCGATTCAGGAGGAACGGCCATGCCGGCGTACGACCCTGCTTCCCGATGTCTTCCCGGGAGACCACTCGCGATTCTCGTCGTATTCTGGGCTCTCTGGGTGCCGACCGGCGGTGCCCGGGCTCAGGAGGCCGACTTGCGCCTGATCGCGGTCGGAGACGTAATGCCAGGAACGGAGTTCCCCGACGCCGGATACCTCGATCCGAGACTCTCCGGGGATGCGGGTCCGGACGCCGTGCTCGGCGACTCGCTGACGCGACTGCTCCGTTCCGGCGACATCGTATTCGGAAACATGGAAGGCGTGCTCTGGGACGAGGACGTACCTCCGTCGAAGGAGTGCAAGGATCCGAAGGCCTGCTACGTGTTCCGGAGTCCCGAGCGCTACGGAAAGCTCCTGGCTGAAGCCGGCTTCAACGTGATGGCCCTGGCCAACAACCATAGCGGCGACTGGGGAGAGGGGGGTCGCGAGGCGACGATGGCCGCGCTCTCGCGCAACGGGATTCGTTACGCCGGCCTGGCCCGGTCGGACGCGCGAACCGCGAGCCTCACTCTCGAGTCCGGAATTCGGATCGGGGTCGCGGCGTTCTCACCCAACAAAGGTACGCTCAGCATCAACGACCCTTCGGGGGCGGCCGCGATCGTCCGGCGCCTGGCCGAGCAGCACGATGTGGTGCTCGTCTCTTTTCACGGAGGCGCCGAAGGTTCGGAATACACGTCCCTGCCCCGGGAACGGGAGACATTCTACGGAGAGAACCGTGGAGACGTCTACGCATTCGCCCACACCGTCGTGGATGCGGGGGCCGATGTCGTCATTGGCCACGGTCCGCACGTTCCGCGTGCCGTCGAGGTCTACCGGGATCGGTTCATCGCCTACAGCCTCGGGAATTTCTGGACGTACGGCCGGTTCAACCTGCGCGGGCCCAACGGACTGGCGCCGGTGGTGGAACTGGAATTGGCGCCCGACGGGCGATTGCAGGGTGCACGTATTCACAGCGCGCGGCAGGAGGGCCGGGGCGGGCCGACGATCGATCGATCGAACGGCGCACTGCGCCTGGTCGCCGACCTGACGGCCTCGGACGTGCCGGAAGCCGGACTCGAGTTCGGCCCCGGAGGCGAACTTCGCTGGCCGACGCAGCCTGACACGGCCAGCCCGTAGGGATTGGAAGCCCCGGCTCTCAGATCGTCATAGCCCGACGAACAGTCCCGTTCCTTGCCTCTCGAAGCCGGCGGATGACATCGGGGCGGCAGGACCCGCGCCGGGTCAGCCGCCGGCTCCGGTCGAGCGCGGACGAAACACCACGCAGCGGAAATCCGTAAAGTCGCTCGAGCCGAAGGACGATTCCTGTACCGTAGATGAGGGCAACGTGGCTCGGTTCCGACAGCCGGCTTTCGCGATTCTCGCCTTCGTGGCGCTCGCGGGTCCGCCTCCTCTGTTCGGGCAGGAGGCGGATCGAGGCGGATCGAGTCTCGATCTGGGTGTCTCCGGCGTCGGCATCAGCCTCGGAGGGTCGCCTCGCTGGACCGGAGTGCGGATCAACGGGAGTGACCGGTACCTCGAGAGAGTCGACGGCTTGAATCTCACGCTCTGGAAACCCGGCGACCGGGTGGGCGGTGCAGTCAACGGACTCGCGCTGGGCGTGCTCGCTCCCCGGGCCGGCCGCCTTCGTGGCCTCTCTGTTGGCATTCTCGGTGTGCTTCCCGAGCGGGACGCGATCGGCGTGACGATCGGGGGCCTCGGCGTCGTCTCGGAAGGTCGTCTGGTCGGGGTCACGGTCGGAGGTCTCGGCGTCGTGAGCGAAGGCGCCACGTACGGCTTTTCGATCGGCGGCCTGGGCCTCGTCGCGGAGGGCGGCGCCAGCGGCCTGAACATCGCGGGGCTGGGCGTCGTTTCCGAGGGACCGCTGAACGGAGTCAATTTCGCCGGGCTGGGCGTCGTGGCGGAAAGAGCCGTGAGCGGGATCAATCTCGCCGGGCTCGGCGCAGTTTCGGAGGGTGGAATACGCGGCATCAACCTGGCTCTCCTCGGACTCGTCGCCGAGCAGGAGGTCCGGGGTCTCTCCGCCGCCGGGCTCGGGCTCGTGTCCGGGCGGAGCGTGCAAGGAGTGGCCGCCGCTCTCGGTAAGATCGACACGCGTGACCTGGACGGTCTGAGCGTGGCCGGCTGGAACCGTGTTCGAGGCCAGCAGCGAGGGTTGACGATCGGTTTGTTCAACCAGGCCGAAGAGCTGCACGGCGTGCAGCTGGGACTGCTCAACTTCGCCGGGAACAACCGCGGCCTGGCCCGCTGGACGCCGGTCCTGAACCTGCATTTCGACTGAGCGGAAGATACTGGCTGTTGCGCCAGCAACTTTGCACGCATCTCTACATCCAACGGTATCGCAGCGGCTTACCATTCCAGCTTTGATATACAGAGTACTTGACGGGGCGTGACGAAGCTGTCATTCTCTTCGCATGTCCCGAAGCGGCCCCCCCGGCAAACGGAATCCTCCGGTCGACATCGGTGGCGCCGCGCGCGCCGTCCAGCTCGACGCGTTGATCCACGAACGGGTTCGTCTCGGAATCCTCAGTGCCCTGGCCGCCTCCGATCGGCTCTCTTTCACCGAGCTGCGTGACGCGCTCGGCGTGACCGATGGAAACCTCGGCGTACACGCTCGGAAACTCGAGGAAGCCGGGTACGTGGAATGCGACAAACGGTTTGCTCAGCGGAAACCGCGAACCGAGTACCGCCTGACCACGAAGGGCCGGAATGCTTTCGCCAGTTACCTCTTCCGACTCGAGTCCGTGATCCAGTCGGCCCGGAACGGATGAGCAGCGCGTCCGTCCGGCGGCGGAGACCCGTAGGCGATCAGCCGGGAGAATCGGGCCGGGGAAGAACACGAATCTCGCCGGGCATCGCATAGGCGGGACCCCAGAGCCGCCCGACCGGCCGAAGGGACTCGGTACGGACGTAGCGGGACCCATCCACCTGCGTGAGGGCATCATCCAGAGATGTACCCACGACGAGACCCACGATCAGCGTGTTCGCCTCCGCGCCGATGTCCACCTCCCGATGAAGCCGGCAGTGCAGGACGGCCGGTATGCCGCCGACGTACGGCGCGTCCACGAGGGGAGAGTCCACGGCTTCCAGTCCCGCGTGCCGAAACTCGTCGTGTTCCGGACCGGAGTCGATCGAGGTGGCGTTCATCGCCTCGAGGTGGTCGACGTCCACCACATTCACGCAGAAGGCTCCGCTCGTGCGGATGTTCACGAGGCTGTCCTTGGGCCCCGCTCTTCGATGCCCGATCGATACGCCGACGAGCATGGGCGAGGCGGAGAGAGCCGCGAAGTAGCTGAAGGGAGCGAGATTTGCAACTCCATCGGAGCCCCGTGTGGATACCCACCCGATGGGACGCGGCACGACGAGGGAGGTGAGAAGTTCATAGCGTTCGCGCGGCGTCAGATTTTCACTGTGAATCGGTTTCGCGAGTGACATGGTCTTTCGGGCTAGTCGGTGAGTCCGAGCGCATCAGAGGGATATTCCGGCTCGGGTGCGGGTGCCTGCCGTTCGGGCTCGGGGTCGCGGTCTGAGATTCCCGACCGGCGATCCGATGGGCTCACCCGGGCCTCCC
>JARRPA010000014.1:0-21636 GCA_037383305.1 Gemmatimonadota bacterium
GGGGTCGGCCCGGAGCCAGGGGGTGCAGGAAGTGACGCTGGCGGAGGCGCTGGCGCTGGCGCGGGAGAACGCGCCGGCGCTGGAGCAGCGTCAGTCGCAGCTGGAGGTATCGAAGTACGGGGAGCTGACGGCGTGGGGGCAGTTTCTGCCGGATCTGTCGCTGTCCTACCAGTACAACAACAGTTCGAGCGGTCGACTGGACCCGACGGGTCAGACGATCACGACGACGTCGTACTCGGCGCAGCTGGGGGCGCAGATCGACCTGTTCCGGGGGTTTCGTCGGTTTTCGGATCTGCGGGGGGCGAAGCGGGGGGTGGAGGCGTCGTCGGCGCGGCTGCGGGAGACGGAGTATCTGACGCGGGAGTCGGTGAAGATTTCGTGGTACAACGCGCTGGCGAACCGGGAGCTGGTGCGGGTGGAGGCGGACCGGGTGACGCGTCAGGAGGACCAGCTGGGGTTCGTGGAGCAGCAGCTGGAGCTGGGCCGGGCGACGCGGTCGGACGTGCTGCGCTCGCAGGTGGACTTGAACAACGCGCGGGTGGCGCTGCTGAATGCGGAGAACGGGGCGCGCACGGCGCAGTACGCGCTGGCGGAGGCGGTGGGGGTGACCGAGCCGCTGGCGCCGGTGGAGGGGGCGCAGCTGGAGGTGGAGCCGGTGGGAGCGGGTCGGGAGGAGCTGTTGTCGCGGGCGCTGTCGGCGTCGCCGTCGTTGACGGCGATCCGGGCGCAGGCGGCGGCGGACGAGGCGGCGGTGGCGAGCGCGAAGTCGGCCTACCTGCCGACGCTGTCGGCGCGGGGCGGCTGGGCGTGGGCGAAGGAGGAGTTTCCGCCGCGCAACCGGAGCTGGTCGGTGGCGCTGTTCGGGTCGCTGCCGCTGTTCGACGGGTTCAACCGGGAGCGGGCGCTGTACCAGGCGCGCGCGACGCTCGACCAGACGCGGACGGAGGAGCGGGCCGCGGAGCTGGCGCTGCGCAAGGAACTGGACCAGGCGCTGGGGACGATCGACGCGGCGACCGCCTCGATCGACCTCGCCGAGCAGACGGTCGAGCTGTCGGCCGAGGACCTGCGGGTGACGCAGGAACGCTACCGGCTCGGGCTGGCGACGATCCTCGACCTGCAGAGCGCCCAGATCGCGCTGCGCGCCGCCGAGGTCGACCTCATCCGGCGCCGCTTCGACTACCAGATCGGACTCGCACGACTCGAGGCCATCCTCGGCGCCGACCTCCGGAACTGATCCCGGGGGACGGAGAATCCGCCCCCTCGGCGCCGATCAGAAGCTCCAGCCGATGTTGGCGTAGAACACCCGGCCCGGCTCGGGCACCGGGGTTCCGGTGAACGGGTTCCGCTGATTGAGGTGATTCACGTAGAAGGCATCCGCCACGTTCTCCGCACCGAAGCGAAGGAGAAACCGGTCGCTGAACCGCCAGCCGAAGCGTAGATCACCGGTCACGTAGCCTTCGGTCGGGATCTCTCCTCTCACCGTCGCGATGCGTGTCTGGTCCGATGCCACGGTAAGCAACCCGTCGGCATGGAAACGGCCCGCGGGCTGTTGCCAGCGGAGACCGATCCGGCCCGTCCACGGCGCTATCCCCAGCGCAGGCTCTCCGACGGAACGGTCCTCGCCCCACAGGTAATCGGTTTCCAGCCGCAGCGTCCAGGCCCTCTGAATGCTCCATGAACCGGAGGCCTCGAAACCGCGGAAATCTGCCGAGCCGTTCACGTAGCGGAATACCGTCGGGGGCGACATCGGCATCTTCGGGTCGAATTCGGTCGGCGTCAACGTGATATACTCGTCGATCCGACGCGCGAAGCCGGAGACCCGGAAAACGCCGCGGGACCATGAACCTTCGACGGCGATGTCGAGTTGGTTGCTGCGCTCCGGCGACAACTCCGGGCTTCCGACGAATTCCGCCGACATCTGCGACTTCGAGGCGGGAAATCGGTCGGCCCAGCGTTCCATGGCGTCGGCCGTTCGAACGACCGATCCGCCGCCCGCCGTCAGAGTCCAGTGTGAACCGAGAACGAATCGCGCCGAGAACGCGGCGCTGACACTCGTTTCCGAGGTCTGCGTTACAGTCGATACGTTCTGTGCGAACCATTCGCTCACACTGTCGGCATTGGCGCGTGCGTCCACGAGATCGAGGCGCACGGTTCCGGAGAGGGTCGTGCGGCTGCCGACCTCGCGGTCGCCCCGAAAGAAGAAGCCCCCGGCCGCGATCCGGACGTCGGGCCATGGAAGGTCCTCCAGCATCACCATCTCCGTCATCCGGTTCGCGATCTTCCTGTGTGCCCATCGATTCGTGACATAGACGTCGCCGCCGACCTCGAGGTCCCAGCCTCCCGGATCGAGCTGTGCGCCGACCCTGCCGCCAGCGACCTCGGCATTCGTCACGACCCGGACATCCGACAGGGTCGCAGTGGGCTTGTCTCGATTGGTCATCTCGTGATCGACGGAGTTTCCATAGACCAGAACGTCCAGTCCACGGAATGTCGACCCGGGCTCTCTTCGCCACTTCCAGTCGCCCGAAGCACTCCAGCTGTCGAACAACTCGGCATTCAGCATGCGACCGGGATAATCGGTCGGACCCTGGTGCCGCCAGCCACCGGACACGAGCAACCGGGATCGGGGAGAGAAATTCCAGCCCAGCTTGCCCCGAACCTCGCCCGCATCGAAGTCGGCGGGCACCCGATCCCCGTTGCCGTCTTCGTAATCCTCTCCCTGCCGAAAGGCCCCGAAGCCCCAGTACGACAGCGCTCCCGATCGACCCGCCAGGCTTCCCGAGCCGGCGGCGCCGCGCACGTTGGAATCGTATCCGGCCGTGACGGAGCCGTGCGCAATCCCGACCTGCTCCGGCGGCAGCGGCTGTGAATTCACGCGGATCGCCGCCATCGTGCCCGCACCCCATGTCAGGGCGTATGGACCGTTGACGACCTCGATGGTCCGGATCGCCAGCGGATCGAGATGGGTCAGCGGCGAATCCATGCGTCCGGGCCCGGCCGGAAATCTGCGCTCCCCGTCCACGTACGAGGCGACCTGCGTTTCCCTGAGCCCGCGAACTACCGGATCGAGTCCGATCGGTCCCCGACGGACCGCGTCAACGCCCGGCAGCCGTCTGAGAAGCTCGGCCGGATCCCGGGGATTCGCCTCGCGTACGGCCTGGGCTTCGAGAATCGAGCCGGCGGCCAGGTCAGGCTGCAGCACGGAGACCTGAATTCCCGGGAGATCTACGGCCTCGACCGAAATCTCGATCCGGGCCGCGGTCGTCGAGCCCGCGATGACGTCCAGCACGTGTTCCTCCGGCGCATAACCTACGGCGATCGCGCGAAGTCGGACCTCTCCGCTGGGAGCCCGCTCGAACCGGAAGTAGCCGTCCCGGTCCGTGGTGGTTCGACTTCCCGAGCCTGTGAGCTCGACCGTCACGCCCGGCATCGGATCGCCCGTCGATTCGGCTACGACGCGACCGGTGATCCTGCCCGAATCCTGGGCCTGGACACCGGAGGGAAAGACGGCGATCGCTACCGTGACGAGGCCAACCACGCATATCCGGTATACGGGGCGCCCGAGCGGCGCCCGAAGACGATGGAACACACGCATCTCCACTCTTAAGCACGCAGGACGTCGAGACGGCGGGATTTCCGTCGGCTCGCGGCTGATTCACGACCATTCTCCCTCGTCGGGAGATCAGGCGCAGGGTGGAGCGTTCGGAAGAGGGTAGAGCCAGGCCTGACGTGACGTCCCGGGTCGCTCGAGTGAGACGAGTTCGACGGCCGCCCGCAGGTCGGGGAGATCACCAATTCTGGCGTGCGGTGGCGGGGGAGGCGGACCGGCCAGAAGCGTACAGCTTCCCAGACAGTCGCACCGGTTCTCACCGTGATCCGGTCGTTCGGGGTGACCGGGCAGGTCCGCGTGATCGGCGCCGGGGTGCGGCGCGCCGGCGCCTCGTGAAGAATCGAGCCCGACGCCGACCGGGGTGCGGTGGGAGGCGTGAGCGTCGAAACCGTGATGGGCGCACGGCAGAATGCCGACGCCTCCCGCCACGGTGCCGCCGATCAACGAAAGCGTTGCGGTGACGCTGAAAGCCGCGGCGATGCGCCGGACGCGGCCGATCAGCCTCAGGGGCTCGTTCTTCACGATCACGAACCTCGCCCCGACGGGCGGCAGGGATCAAGTCCCGCCGGACGAATCGCCCCGCTCGAGAGTCTTGCCCCAGGAGACGAGTTCGGCGCGCTCTTCGGCGCTGACCGTCGGGTAGGCCAGTCCGAGGCTCTCCAGCGAGCGGTCGATGATGTCCGCCACGGCAGCACGCATGTAGGGCTTGTGGTCCGCCGGAATCGCGTACCACGGCGCCCAGCTGCGCGAGGTGGAATTGAGCGCCTCCTGGTATGCGTTCATGTACTCGTTCCAATGGTGCCGTTCGGCAACGTCTGCCGCCTGGAACTTCCAGTTCTTCTCGGGCTCCTCGATGCGCGCCAGAAAGCGTCTCTTCTGCTCGTCCCGGGAGACGTTGAGCCAGAACTTCAGAACGACCGTCCCGTTCCGGGCCAGGTGGAGCTCGTGATCGGCGATGGACTCGAGACGCTGGTCCCAGATGGCGCCGTCTTCGGGCTCGAAGGGCAGCCGCTGTCCCTCCAGAATTTCCGGATGGACTCGTACGACCAGAACCTCTTCGTAATAGCTGCGATTGAAGATCCCGATCCGGCCCCGTTCGGGAAGCCGGATGGACGTGCGCCAGAGAAAGTCGTGGTCGAGCTCGTTCTCTGACGGCTTCTTGAAGGAGTGCACCTGACAGCCGGCCGGGTTGATTCCTGACATGACAGCCTTGATCGTTCCATCCTTCCCGGCCGCGTCCATCGCCTGGAAAACGAGCAGAACGGACCACTCGTTCTGGGCGTACAGCATGTCCTGAAGGGACCGCATGCGCTTGATCCGCTTCCGAAGCGCTTTCCTGGCCTTCTTCTTGTCGGGCTCGTGAGCCGGGGCCGTGGGCGAGGCACCGACCCGGAAAGAGCCGTCGAAGGGAACCAGATACGGGCTCTCCACGGCTTCGAACACGATCGCCTCCGGTGCGAGGGTGCGGGCGGGGCGGCGTCGAGCCGCCCGTCGAATCCGGGGCCGCGCCCCGTTCAGAGTACCGGTTTCAGCGCATCTGCAAGGGTCGGGGATCCGATCTCCTGAAGCTCGTAGCGCACTCGAACCGACGGCTTGCCGAGGTCGATCAGCCGCGTGAGATCGATCGGGGTCCCGACCACCACGACGTCCACGTCCGATTCGCGGATCGTCTCCGCCAACTCCTCCACCTGCTTGTCGCCGTAGCCCATCGCGGGCAGAACATCGCCGGTGGTCGGATACTTTTCGTAAGTATCGGAGATCGAGCCGACGGCGAACGGTCTCGGATCGACGATCTCCGCAGCGCCGAATCTGCGAGCCGCCACCCAACCCGCACCGTAGGCCATCTCGCCGTGGGTCAGGGTGGGGCCGTCCTCCACGACCAGCACCCTCTTGCCCCGTATCGTCTCTCCGCCTTCAACGAAGAGCGGACTCGCGCCCTCGATCACCATGGCGTCGGGGTTCAGCTCCGCCGCGATGCGCCTCGCCAGCTCGACACCTTCCAGCGCGGCCGTGTCCACCTTGTTGATCAGGATCGCGTCGGCCATCCGCACGTTGGTTTCGCCGGGATGGTATCGAAGCGCGTGATCGGGTCGGTGAGGGTCGACGACCGTGATCAGTACGTCCGGCTCATAGAACGGCAAGTCGTTGTTTCCGCCATCCCAGATCACGACGTCCGCTTCCTCTTCGGCCTCGCGGAGGATCGCCTCGTAGTCGACTCCGGCGTATACGATCCGGCCGGCGTCGATGTGCGGTTCGTACTCCTCGCGCTCCTCGATCGTCACCTCGTGTCTCGCCAGATCTTCGTAGGTCTCGAAGCGCTGGACCGCCTGCTTCGCCAGGTCGCCGTAAGGCATCGGGTGTCGGATGACCACGACCTTCTTTCCACCTGCCGTCAGCAGCTCGGCCACACGCCGGCTGGTCTGGCTCTTTCCGGAGCCTGTACGTGCGGCGCAGACGGCGACGACCGGTTTCGAAGACGACACCATCGTCTGCCGCGCTCCGAGGAGCATGTAGGAGGCGCCCGCAGCCATGGCGCGAGAACCGAGATGCATCACGTGCTGGTGCGTGACATCGCTGTATGCGAACACCACCAGATCAATTGCGTGCTTCGCGATCAACGCTTCCATCTCGCTCTCTGCGTGGATCGGGATGCCCTCCGGATATCCGTCTCCCGCGAGCACGGCCGGATAGCGCCGACCGTCGATGTCGGGGATCTGGGTCGCGGTGAAGGCCACGACCTCATAGTCGCCGTTGCCCCGGAAGAAGGTATTGAAGTTGTGGAAATCCCGTCCCGCTGCGCCAAGTATGAGAACGCGCTGCGTCATATGCCCTCCGTGCGGCTAAATCCGATGGGTGACGGATCCCGGAGACGGGGCCGTCCGTCAGGCGAGATCCGTCAGCTCGATGCTCTTCAGGTCCGCTCGCCGGAGCTTTCCTCCGAGGCCACGAGCGAGGTTGCGATACAGTACCACTCCAATGCCGGGCCGCAAGCGCACGAGAGACTCCAGGTCCTGACGGGTGAGCACTCCGGCCTCGACGTCGGCGACCGCGATCGCCGTCGCCGAATGCTCTCCCCCCATGAGAACCGCGACCTCTCCCAGGCACTCGCCCGCTTCCACCCGACCGATCGGTTCGTCGTGCCCGGAGATCCCGATCTCGACGGATCCGGTGAGCAGGAGGTACATCTCCTCGCACCGGTCTCCCTGCGCGAAGATCTCGCTTCCCGCGGAGAACGTAACGTAGTGGAAGGCGGCGGCGAGCCGCTCCAGCTGTTCCTCTTCCAGTCCCTGAAACAGGCCCGCGCGATCGACGAGCTCTCCCAGCCGCGGCATCACCTCACGGCGCTTGAAGGCGGCGAGCACCATGCTCGCCATCTCACGGGTGGGCGGGATCAGCATGACGGGCCCTACGTCCACCGGGATGAGGAGACGGGCGAACTTGACGAGATCGAGCCGCTCGACATCGTGGAATGCGAGGGCGGGGGCGTAGGCGACGGGCACCCAGCCCTGCTGCAACAGGGTCCGTTGCATCCGCGGCGCGTGGGCGCTCACGTCGATCTCCATGTACGCGATCTCCCATTCATCCCGACAGCGCACTTCCAGCTCGTTGAGAAGAAGCCGTATGACGTCGTCGCGCAGAGAGATCAATTCGAATACCCGGGCGACCCGATCCATGCGCTCGAGAGTGAAGCCGATGGCGCCCACGATGTGTCCGTCTTCTCGGGCGACCAGGTACTTCGAATGGTGAGTGATCAGCTTGAAATATCCGTACTGCAATCGCATCGGGCCGAAGACTTCCCGGTTGCGGACCCGTCCCCGCTCGATCCTCATCAGGCGTGAGTAGCCCTCCGTCGTCAGTTCGCTCACCGAGAACCCGTGCCCGAGCGGATAGGCGCTCGACTCGTCGTCCACGATCACGTCGGGGTCCAGACCACAATTCTCGAGGGCGGTACAGGCGAGCCTGTAGAGTTCGGGAACTATGCGAGGATTGTTACGGCGCAACTCGAGAGCCCGTCCGAACAGTCGCACGAGGAGACCCATGCTCTCCCGCTTCGTCCCGAACACGAACTTCTGCGGCAGGAATCCTACGGGGGCGAATCCCTGCCGAAGAGCGATCGCCTGGGTGAAAGGATGTGTGACTCGAGCCTCGACCACACCCACGTGCAGCCGGTCGCTTACCGTTTCGAGTCGACGGCTGAGCAGCCGGGTGCCGATTCCGCGTCTGCGGTAGTCGGGATGGACTGCGAGGCGGCCGAATTCTCCCACCAGGTCCGTGTATGCGCCCACTTCCAGGATGACGGACGCCGTGCCGACGACCCGGCCGGAATCCGTGTCCTCGGCCACGAGCATCAGGGTCTCGTCGCTGTAGACCAGCTTCTTGATCTCGTATTCGTCGTAATACTGAGGGTAGGCGTACTCCTCTCCGTACGTGGCGCGGTAGATCTCGATGATGCCGGAGGTGTCGGCGTCCTGGGCCTCACGAATCGCGATCATCGGCTTCTCCTCGCGACTACTCGAATCCCGGTCAGAGCGGAGACCCGGGATGCCCGCCGCACCGGGGGGCGATACGGAAGGCAACCACGAATATAGGGAATTCGGTCCGGGGACGGGTCAGTCGCGCGGCGTGAACCGTTCCAGGAAGGCCCGTTCTCGATCGCTCAGGGCGCCGGCGCCGCCCGTGCTGAGCTTGTGCATGATCTCATCGTAGGCTTCCCGGTTCACCGGATGGAGAGAGTCACGATCGATCCGGGCCCAACGCTGGATGGCGTCCCGGTCGTGCAACCAGCCTTTCTTCTCGGCGGGTTCGGCCTTCTTCTTGAACTTCGCGGCCCCGGTGTTCTTCGCCTGCCAGCGCATGAACAGCCATCCGCCCAGGAACCCTCCGAGATGGGCGTGGTGCGCGATGTTGTCGGTCGGCACGTGCAGGCCCTCGAAGCCGAATACCGATGCGAGCAGCGGTAGCGTACCGTAGATCGCCAGGGCGGCCAGGAAGATCATCATCCACCGGGCCTGAACCGGCAGGACGCCCCAGATGTAGATCCGGTCCGTGGGCCAGATGCCGGCGTACGCGATCATCACGCCGTAGATCGCGCCCGACGCCCCGACGACCATCGCGTGGGGCGTCAGTCCGGAGAAGAGGGCGGCGGTGAGTCCGCTGACGAAGTAGAGACCGAGGAACTTCCTGCCGCCGAGCGTCGCTTCCAGCCGCGGACCGAAGAAGAAGAGGACGATCATGTTGAAAAGGATGTGCAGGAAGCCCCCGTGCAGGAACATGTACGTGACGGGCGTCCACGGACGTGACAGCACCTCCGCCGGGAGGAGCAGGAGGTTTGCGTACAGGGCGCTCGTGCGCGGAATGAGCAGATACGCCGCGAAGTTCGCGAACAGGAGTCTCAGAACCCAGGGTGTCATGGCAGAAACAGGGTCGACGCGTGGGTCAAGCGCCGCCAGTTCGGGACCGTGGAAACGCGGCGGGATCGTAGCCGGACTTCGCGGTATTCCGAATCCCACGCCGCCGGGGTCCGTGACCGACTGGAATTCACCCTGGTTCTGCTGCCAGATGGCGAACAGCGTGCTGCCCGGCCTCCACTCCCAGCGCAGCACCAGATTGGTGCGGAAGGAGAGCGATGAGAAGTCTTCCCGCTCGAAGCTGAATACGTCGTCGCCGTCGGACACCGTGATCTCGTGAGGAGCCTCTCCCTCGCTCTCGCTGATCGTCGTGCCGTCGGTACCGTAGTACCGAAGCTCCAAGCTCCGGGGCTCGGGCAGTTCTCCGTATTCCGAGTAGGTTCCGGTGGCCACGAAGGGCTCTGCGTACCCTTCCAGGCTGAGGTCGGGGGTGAAGCCGTAGGAGAGACGCAACTGGGCCGAGAGCGTCGTGCGGTCGATACGTCCGAACACGTATCGACTTCCGAACGTCGACTCGGGGCCGCCGTCGATGGTGTCCACGTATTGCCGAGCGTCGGACCCTCGTTCGAATCGCGGGAAGAGTCCGACCTGCCAGTTGCCCGCCGGCTTGGACTCGATGCCACCGCTCAGCTCCCATGCCCACCCGTCCTGCTCGTCGACCCGGAAGTACCCGGACGCGCGATAGGTCGTGCGCCGGCTGAAGTCGCTGTTCACATTGGCGTTCAATCCCCAACTCGAAGGCGTTCCCATCAGCGGCCCGCCGCGCGTCCGCGTGTCACTCACGCCACGGGTCGCCACGTCGAGCTCGGCCCCGAATCGCCAGAAATTTCGCAGCGTGAGGTTGCCTCCGACCTCCAAGCTGTTTCGCAGTCGGTTGCCGTCGAAGTTCCAATCCCCGTCCACCTCGACGCGGGCCGAGTAGCTCTGAAACAAGCCGGGCCGCGTCTCGCGGTACGTGAGGTCCGCGTTGGCTTCGATCTGGTCCGCGCGGTTCATACGGCCGGCGTCGTTGATGTCGAATCCCGGCGACCGGGCCTCGAAACCGACGCCCCAGAGCCAGTGGCGGGCTCGCGTCCGCTCGAAGTCCAGCTCGACGGCATAGCCGGAGAGCGAGGTGGCCGCACTGTCCACGGAGACGTGAGTCGCGTCGGGACGCTGGAAGAAGTGGGAGCTGAACTGCTGAAGGTCAGTGATGCGTTCCGCCGTGCCTTCCACGTAGCTGCCGCCTACGACCGCTCGCAGCTCGTACGTGCCTCCGTCGAATCGCAAGCGCGTATCCACACTGCCGGTGTACGCCTGACGGTTGTACTCGGCGGCCAGCGGATCGTCCAGACCCAGGTCCCTCTTCACCGCGGTTCCCGCGAGTCCGACCGTCGATCCGGCGCTTCCGAACTGCTGCTCGAGACTGAGAACGCCCCAGCCGGTCGTGGGCTCGACCTTCGCCTTCCCCTCGCGGCCCGTGTCCGAGTCGTAGAATCTGGCGCTCTCTTCCGCCGTGATGGCTCCCAGCGCGCCTACGGACAGTCCGCTCGGGGTTCGTCCGGTGAGCTTGCCCGCCCCGAGGATCGTCGTGTTCGACGGGATGTCTACGTAATCGGCGTCCAGGTCGCTGGAGGGCGCCGCTCCGATACGCCGGGAATAGAAGAGACCGTTCGCCTCGAGCAGCTCGCGTCGTTCCACGAAGAACGGACGCCGTTCCGGAAAGAAGACCGGAAAGGCCGACAGGTTCACTACGGCCGGATCGGCCTCGACCTGTCCGAAGTCCGGGTTGAATGTGGCGTCCACGGTCAGGCTCGGTCCGATGCCCAATTTCACATCCGCCCCGGCCCTCAGGTCGAACTCGGACTCTCCACCGAAGGGATCGTCGGAATCCACGAGCTCCGAACTGATCAGACGTTCGGAGGTGGCGAGATACGGGACGACTTCGATCGGACGTCCGGACGTCACCCCTGCGATCCCTTCGAGCTCGCCGAACCACGAGACCCACCCGGATTCGTTCAACGGGATGGCGATCCAATAGTCGTCCTCGTTCCGGTTCGGCATATACCGGTTGACGTTCAGTCCCCAGACCAGGTCTTCGCCGGCGTTGAATCGCAGCTGCGACATCGGAATCTCAAACTCCGCGGTCCAGCCGAGGGAGTCGATCGCAGCGCCAGCCGACCAGATCGGATTGTAGGAGAGGTCCCGATCTCCGAAGTCGTCCGTGTCGTTGATCGAATACCAGTCCAGGCGACCGCCGGCCGCGGTCACGGCGAAGTTGTACGCGGTCTTCCGGTCGTGGTAGGAGTCGATCGAGACGATCAGCCGCTCGGAATCGCCGGAGTCATCCCTCCGGGCCAGCACGGCACGGATCTGCTCGGGATTCTGGCTGAACATGCGGGCCCCGACGTACAGCGTATTGTCATCGTACGCGAAAGAGACCTCCGTGCGCTCCGTCGGCAGGACGCCTTCCACGGGCCGGAGCTGCACGAAGTCGGAAATCGGTTCGGTTCGACGCCAGATCGACTCCTGCAGCCGTCCATCCACATCGATCGTCTCGCCCGGCCCCAGGCGCGTGATCGTCGCCCTCTTGCTGAGACAGACGTCGCTCTCGGTGTGTCGGCAAGGTGGCCAGTTCGGGGCGGGCGGGCGCTCGATCGTGACCTGCGCCGCGAGGGATGCGGGGATGAGCCCTGCAACGAGAGCGAAGAACGTAAGGCTTCGCATGGAGTTCAATCTATACACGCTCGTCCGGCCCGCAGTCCGGGTCCGGTGCCCGTCGGGTCGCTGTCGGTGATCCGGCCAAAGACGACGGCTCCACCTCGCCAGATCCTCCCCTCCAGCCTCATAACAGCCGTGTGTCACCGGACGCTGTGTTGGTCCCGTCGAACGATAATCGCACCCCGGATGCCAAGGGACCTCCGCGTTGCGACGGAGGTCCCTCTCGGCTTCTGCCTCAGCACCAGCGTACGCGCACCCGGTAGGTGACGGTAGTCTCGCCCCGCGCCGGGACCTTCACCGTGAACTTGAAGGTGTGCGCATCGAGCTTCTCGTAACGGTGGCTGGAGGAAAGGATCTGCCAGTCGGCCCCGATCGGCTCCATCAGCTCCACCTCGACGTCTTCGTCCTTGTGGTTGCGTACCTGGACGGTCCATTCGCTCTCGGTCGTGCAGTCCCCGATGACGTCGAAGTCCATCTGCCGGCGCTCGCCCACCACGTCGAAGGCCTCGCCCATCTTGATCCGAACGCGCTCGTCGCGTGGTGTATGGTCGATCCGGTCCTCTCCGACGAACTGCTGGGCACCGGATCCGTCACGCTTGTACACACGTACGATGCCCGCCGGCAGCGGCATGCCGAGTCCATTCTCCTCTTCGTTCTCGAAATCCAGATAGACACCCACCTTGGCATTCGATTCCACCTGCCCGTATTGGCCCCGGTAGTACTGCGCGGCACCGAAATAGATCAGGCGCTTGTCGACATCGAACGACGGCGCTTCGAGCAGCGTCACCTGCTTCTGTTCGTTGTTCTTGACGGTGGTCGGGCGTTCCAGGGTGTACAGGTGATACTCGAAGAATGCCTCTTCCGAGAAGTCCTGCCGGGCGGCCCCCGCTTCCATCGCCATCGCGGCCTTCATGCGGATCTCCGGCGCGGGGGAAAGTCGCTGGACGTCTCCGGCCACCAGCTTCAGCTGCGCGTCCCGGTAGGTCGCGCCACTCTGATTTGTCAGCGTCACCCAGCCGGTGAGGCCGGCTTGTTCGTCCTTCTCGTCGAGAACCATCACGTAGTCGGCCTTCCAGTTCATCCCGCCGGCCAGGTAGCTGGCCTCGATTCTCTGGCGATCGGCCCGGGAGTCGAGTTGCCACATGAGCGTGGGCTGTGCGATCAGGTCCTCCGGCACCTCGGGAAAGGCGATCCGCCCCGGATAGTTGAAGGTGATCTCATCGCCGATCCGGATCACCGTTCCGTTGTTGACGGAAAGGACCTCTGCGTCCACGACCTCGTCGCGTCCCTCTCTCTCGTTCCAGCGGTAGAGCTTCACCGACTTACCCACGTACTTCTCCAGCAGCTTCTGCGGGCTGAGCAGATCGTACTGGTAGTTCTGCTCCAGGATCTCGAGGCGCGGCCCCGAGAGCGGCTGCATGTGCACCGTCTCGGACTGGATCGTCGACGCAACATCGGCAAACTCGAGGCCGATCCTTCCCTTTCCGATCGACAGGTCGCGGATCTCGCGAACGAGACCGAAGTTCTGGTTGTAGACGGTAATGGAGACCGCCTCGCGGTCATCGGCGGTCGAACGGTACACGGGACCCTCCTGCCGGGGTGTCTGCTGCGCTTTCGCGGGGCGGGCGTCAGGATGCGGACCGGCGACCAATGCCGTCACGATCGCGAGTCCGGTCAGGAACTTCTTCTTCATCATGGCCTCCTTGCGGGGACGTGTGTCCAGCCTGTTCGCCCCCCATGACGATCGGGCTTCAGGATCCTGCACAATCGGCCGCTCCGGCGCCCGTCCGGGTGTGCTCGCGCTTCCGCGCGGATCCCGGGCGGCTCGAGTGGTAGGATAGCATCGGCCCGACTCCCCTCCGATCCGGGTTCAGGCCGTCGTCATCACCCGGCATCGGATTTCTCTTCACGGTCCAGCACGTACACGTTGCGTTGCGCCGTCGGGAGGAGGACCACGTCGTGCACGTTCACGTGCGGGGGGCGGGTCGCCACGAAAGCGACGACATCGGCCACGTCATCGGCCGAGAGAGGCTCGAATCCCTCGTACACGGCCTCGGCGCGCTCCTCGTCGCCGTGGAAACGCACGACCGAGAATTCCGTCTCGACGAACCCCGGGTCCACGCTCGAGACCCTCACGCCCGTTCCGGCCACATCGAGGTTCATCGCCTCGGTGAGCGCCTTCACGCCGAACTTGGTCGCGTTGTAGACGTTGCCTTTCGGATACACCTGGTGACCGGCGGTACTGCCGATGTTGATCACGTGGCCCGTACCGCGTTCGACCATCGCGGGAAGAACGGCACGCGTGACGTTCAGCAGTCCCTTGAGGTTGGTGTCGATCATTCGGTCCCAGTCCTCGGGGTCCCCCTCGTGCAGGAGCGAAAGCCCGCTGGCCAGACCCGCGTTGTTGAGCAGAAGATCGGGTGTTCCGATCTCGCGCAGCATATGGGCAGCCGCCTCGGCGACGGCCGATCGGTCCCGAACATCCACCCCTGCGGTGTGGACCACCACGTCCTGCGCGGCCCGCAATTCCTCCGCGAGTGCGGCGAGTCTCCCCTGCCGCCTCGCCCAGAGGACCAGGTCCGCGCCCTCGGCGGCGAATCGACGGGCGGCGGCCTCGCCGATGCCCGCGCTCGCGCCGGTGATGAGTACCAGTAAGCCGTCCATGATCGTCCCTCAGCGAGTAGAGCGAAGGAAGGAGCGCCCGCCGACCCACGGCCGCAGCCGGGCGATTCGAATCCGTTCAACTTCGGCACCGAGAGATTCGAGCGAAAGGTCGTCGAGCCCCGTACATTGTCGGCCCGCAGCGCCGCAAACACGAACACCGCGACCGGGAGAGATCCCATGCCGACGAGACGCCGATCCTGGGCCGAGCCCTGGAAGATCAAGATGGTCGAGCCGCTCAAGATGCTGACCCGGGACGAGCGCCGGGACGCGATCGATGGGGCGGGATACAATACCTTCCTCCTTCGCTCGGAGGACGTCTACATCGACCTGCTCACCGACTCGGGAACGAGCGCGATGAGCGACCGGCAGTGGGCCGGGATGATGCTGGGCGACGAGGCGTACGCCGGCAGCCGGAACTTCTATCATCTCGAAGACGCCGTGCGGGACGTCTACGGCTATCAACACCTGATCCCGACCCACCAGGGGCGGGCCGCCGAGCACATGATCAGCCGTCTGCTGATCGAAGAGGGCGACTACGTTCCCGGCAACATGTACTTCACCACGACCCGGCTGCACCAGGAGATGGCCGGAGCGACCTTCGTGGACGTGATCATCGACGAGGCGCACGATCCGGATCTCATGCATCCGTTCAAGGGAAACGTGGACCTGGCGAAGTTCCAGGCGCTGATCGACGAGGTCGGGGCCGAGCGGATCCCCTACATTTCGATCGCCACCACGGTGAACATGTGCGGCGGACAGCCGATCTCGCTCGAAAATCTGCGGCAGGTCTCGGAGCTCGCCCACGCGAACGGGATTCTCGTCATCCACGACATGACACGGGTGGCCGAAAACGCGCTGCTGATCAAGGAGCGCGAGCCGGGTCAGGCCGACCGCACGATAGCCGAGATCGTCCGGGACATCTGCGATCTCACCGACGGGTGTACGATGAGCTCCAAGAAGGACCACCTCGTCAACATCGGTGGCTTTCTCGCGGTGAACGATGACGCGCTGGCCGACAGGGCCCGAAACATGGTCGTGATCTACGAGGGCCTTCACACCTACGGGGGGATGTCGGGTCGCGACATGGAGGCGCTGGCGATCGGCATCTACGAGTCGATCCAGTTCGACCACATCCACGCGCGGGTCGGGCAGGTTCACTACCTGGGCCACAAGATCGCCGATGAGGGGATTCCGATCATGAAGCCGATCGGTACCCACGGCGTGTTTCTCGACGCGAAGCGCTTCCTGACCCACCTTGATCAGGACGAATTCCCGGCCCAGGCTCTCGCAGCCGAGCTGTACCTCGAGTCGGGCGTGCGGGCGATGGAGCGAGGGAACGTCTCCGCCGGTCGGAATCCGGAGACGGGCGAAAACCGGCGGCCGGCGCTGGAGCTGGTGCGGCTTACGATCCCCCGTCGTGTCTATACGCAGGCGCACATGGACGTGGTGGCGGAATCGGTGATGGAAATCTGGGACAAGCGGGAGTCGATTGGCGGGTTGGAATTCACCTACGAGCCCGAGTACCTTCGATTCTTCCAGGCGCGGTTCCGGCCGAAGCAGTGACGGCCCCCTTACTCTACTGAACGGAGGACCGCCCGTCATGGCAGACGCGAGCAGCGGGCCCGGTTTCCCGACGGCGACGTACGATCGAGGCCGGGCCCGCCGGATTCGGCTGTGGTGCGTGGCCGTCGTGGCCCTGCTGGCTCTTACCGCGACCGGTGCGATCGCGGCGGTGCCGGCCGTTCATGCCTCGTTCGCACCTCTGTGCGTCGGGACTTCAGCTACGGAGGAGCCAGCGGTGACAGACTCTGACGACACCATCGATCGGAAGCAGGAGGTCGTCGAGGCCGGGACTGAGAAATCCGGCTGGAGAAAGATCTGGGGCTGGGTGCTGATCGTGGCCTACGCTCTGGGAATCATCTCGGCCATCGATGCGATCATGTCCACGAGAACGGAACCGGGCGCGATCGCCTGGTCGATCGCTCTCGTCACCGCACCGGTGGTTGCCGTTCCCGCATACTGGGTCCTGGGTCGGAGCAAGTTCGAAGGGTACGTGGAAGCGTTCGAGGACAACCGGGAGGAATTCCAGTCGGTCTCCGTAAACGCCCGACGTGAAATGGACTCGATGGTGGTCGAGTTCGCCACCCGGACGCCGGGCTTCGACGCACTGCGCAGCCTGGCGGAAATGAGGCTCACCCGAGGCAACGGAGCGGAGCTCCTGATCGACGGGGAGGAGACCTTCGACAGCATCCTGGAAGGAATCTCCGAAGCTCGCGATTACGTGCTGGTCCAGTTCTTCATCGTGCACGACGATGAGCTCGGTCGCCGACTGAAGGACGCGATGATCGAACGAGCCCGCGCCGGAGTCATGGTGGCGTTCCTGTACGACGAGCTGGGCAGCGATTTCGGCAAGGGCTACAAGCGGGACCTGGTCGAAGCCGGAGTGAAGGTCGCTCCGTTCAACACCACACAGGGTTGGCGCAACAAGTTCCAGCTCAACTTCCGGAACCACCGGAAGATCGTCGTCGTGGATGGCGTGACGACCTGGATCGGCGGTCACAACGTCGGTGACGAGTATCTCGGACACGACCCCGAGATGTCGCCGTGGCGGGACACGCACGTGCGGCTGGACGGTCCGATCGCCGTTCAGGCCCAGGCGGTATTCGCGAAGGACTGGTACTGGGCGCAACGGGAATTCCTGCCCTTGAACTGGACGCCGCAGGCGGCGCCGGACGGTTCCGACATGACGGGAATCGTGGTCGCGACCGGTCCGGCCGACCCGCTCGAGACGGCAGGCATGTTCTTCGTGCATGCGCTGAATTCGGCTCAGGATCGGATCTGGATCACGGCCCCTTACTTCGTGCCCGACGAGGCGATCGTGAAGGCCCTGATGCTGGCCAGCCTGCGGGGGGTGGACGTGCGAATTCTCGTTCCCGGCATCGTGGACAAGTGGCTCGCCGACCGGGCCATGTACCATTACATGGAGTTGCTCGCGGACTCGGACATCAAGTTCTACATGCACCGGCCCGGGTTCCTGCACCAGAAGGTCATGGTGGTCGATGACGCGATCGCCTCGATCGGGACCCACAACTTCGACAACCGCTCGTTCCGTTTGAATTTCGAGATCTCGGCCGTGCTCTACGACGAAGCGTTCACGACCGAGGTGGCGGAGATGCTGGAGCGGGACATGGCGACCAGCGAGCTGCTGGATCCGACGACGTTCAAGGACCGCTCCTGGTTCTGGCGGTTCAGCGTGAACTTCGCGCGTCTCTGGGCGCCGGTGCTGTAGTCGGCGCCTCGGTCGGCTTTCGTCACGGAGCGGGCGTCAGCTCCAGCAGACCGGAACGGGGGACGGAGAACCGGTACACGCCGGGATTCAGGTCGACGCTGCTGGAGCCGAATTCGCGGCCCCGCGTGTCGAACACCCGGTAGTCGAATCGCCCCAGTCTCCCGCCCACCTCCACGATCACCCTCGATCGATGGCCGGCGTTGATCACGTCCAGCGCCCGCCGGTGGTGATCCTCCGGCAGATGCACGATCTGGTCACCGTAGAGGGCTACGATCCGCTTCGTCTCTCCGACGGCTTCGATGAGCGGATAGTCGGCCAGCGGGGCGTGCGGAATGAACGTGCCGTCGAGCAGCACCTCGCGGTTGCGAACCCAGTAGTCCGTCCAGTGTCGAACCATCTCACGGTGATCGGGCGGAATCCGCTCCAGCCGAACCGACAGCTGGGGGACTGCGAACAGCACGCTCAGGAACTGCAGCGCGGCGGCTTCGACGTCGTCCTCGGGGTGCCACATCAACATGTCGGAGTGGACCGCGGTGTTCCCGCTCAGCAGCCTCAGATCCACGGTCCGGAGCCGGTTGTCGGTGGCGACATGCGGGGCATCGGCGGCCCGGAACATGTTCCCGTACTTTCGCATCAGGGGCCCGATATAGGGCTGCCTGAACTCGATCACCACGTCCGGATTCACGGCGCGCAGCTCGGTCATGAGATCGGTGAGCAGGCGGTCGGCGGCCTCGCTGACCGAGGCGAAGTCCCGGCCGTCGGCCATCGTCAGTTCCGTCGAATCGGTCGCGACGAAGAAACCCAGGAAGTCGAGCTTGAAGCCATCGACGTTCCACTCATGCATCGCCCGACGATACGTGTCTACGAGATGGTTTCGAACCTCGGGGTAGCGAGGGTCCAGCACCCAGGCGCCCTGACCGTCCCAGTAGCGCAGGTACTTGCCCCGAAACTCGACAAAGGTCTTCGAGTTCTCACCGACCAGCGGCATGGCGTACCAGAGCAGGAGCTTCATTCCGCGTTCGTGGACCCCATCCACGAAATCCCGCATCGCGGGAATACGCTCCGGTTCCCAGTCCCCCGTGAACGCGTAACCCCGCCGGCTGTCCAGGGTCTGCCAGCCGTCATCCACGATGATCGCCTCGTATCCCAGCTCCTTCGCCAGCTCGACCTCCCTCAGTAGGGCCGCCGCCTCGACTTGCTGGTGATAGCTGTACCACGTGGAGTACATCGGCTGTCGGGCGAGCTCGGGAACATGCGCCGGCTCGGTATCGGGCATTCCGGCCCACCATGCGCTCACCTCGCCCAGCGATTTCCGCAGGGGGACGGGCCGGCGATCGACCCGAATCTGCAACTCGATGCGCTTCGTTCGAGGGTGCCGTTCCGGGAACAGCTCGATCTCACCGCGAACCGTTGCATCCTCTTCCCGGATCCCGGCCCTCAGACGTATGGGATTCAAGGCGTCGGATACTGCGATCGTGACCCGATTTCCGTCGTCGTTTCCGAACAGTGACAGGACCGGGGCGTTCCGGGCGAACATCGAGGTCACGCCCGACATCGACCAGTCGGGCCCGATCGTCTTGCGACCCCAGCTGCCGGTGGTCCAGATCCCCTGCATGTCCAGCGCAGGCGTCGACCAGCGGAGCGCCAGCGTCGGAGGCATCCGGGGTGTGTCGCTTTCCAGTGTCAGCGTGGCGATGCCGAGTCCGGCCTCGACCGTCGTCGTGTCCGTGAACAGGCGAAAAGGCCCGGTTTCCCCCTCCAGGGAGAAGGCGAGGCCTGCGACTTCGAAGGCGACGGCATCCTCCTGGGCCGCCGCGGGCGCAGGTGCGCAGGAACCCAAGGCAAACAGCGCGAGGGTGCCGGCGAGAGTGAGCGTCCGCATCCCTCCCTCCTCTCTGTGGGCAGGTGAGCCGCTGGCTTCCGGAAAGACTCGGCGTTCGGGGCGGGTTTCGCTATGCGGACCCACCGCACGGGCATAGTATGAATCTGTGATCCGAACCCGTCCCGTCTCCGTCCGTGCGCTACTGCTGCTCGCCATCTGGCCGGGGTTTTTCATTCCGGAGCTGAGAGCCCAGCAGCCGCCGGACAGTGACCTGGACCTGCTCCTGAACTACGGATATCTCGCCGCGTTCTTCGATCCCGGGATCGCCGGGTTCGAGACCGACGATCGGACGATTCGCGTTCTGAACGTGCCGTTCAGCTTCACGGTCCGCGATTGGGAAGATCGGGGTTGGGGCCTGCGGCTCAGATTCGCGGGCGTCCTCGGGGTGGAGAACGTGGACGGCATCGACGATATCCCGGATGCGAGGATCGGGGCGTTCGCCCTGATCCCGGGTCTCGAAGTGCCGATCCCGCTGAGCGATCGATCGTTGCTCCGACCCTTCGTCGACATCGGACTCGCGTTCGCCACCGAGGACACGGAAGACCTGGCGCCCGCTACGATCGGAATCAGTGCGCTGGGCTTGCGATCGGAGTTCGTCTTCCCCTGGCGGCTGTTCGAATTGGGCCTGGAGCCGAGCCTTCTCTACGCCGTCACCTGGTCCGACGACGAACTGCGGGACGACTATGGCATTCTCGCCCTGCGCGCCGACGCGCAGTATCCGCTGCTCCGGATCGGAGACAAACGCCTGACCGGCATGGTCTACTTTCAGCCTGCGTGGTTCATCGACGCGTTCGACATTTCCTCCAGCGACATGCCTGAGACATCGGCGGTGCGACAGCAGTACGAGGTCGGAATCGGCTGGGACTGGCGTGGCGAAGCACCGAGGATCTGGTTCCTTCCGGTGCCACCCGTCGCGCTGGGACTCAGCTTCGGGGACGGTCTCGAGGGCATTCGAATTCGGATCGGCGGGAGCCGACTCACCCGTCTGCCCCCCGATACATGGGAGCGGAAAGGGACCCACTGAGGCAAGCACGGATCGGGGACACGACCGGCGATTGTGAACTCCCGACGTGATGCTATCTTGCGAAGTCCGTGTCGGGCTCCCGGTCCGGCACGAAGGCAGTCCCGCTTTTCCGTCGGCCTCGCGCCGACGCTCCAACGAGGACAGGTCCATGGAATATCGACTCGCCATCATCGGATTCGGTACGGTCGGTCAGGGATTCGTGGAGATTCTCCGCGATCGCTCGGCGGAGCTCACCGAGCGATTCGGCGTGAGTTTCCGGATCACCGGGATCTGCGATGCGCGGCTGGGGAGCATCCACGACCCGGCCGGCTTCGACCCGACCACACTGCTGGAGGCAGCGAGCGACGGGGGGCTCGAAAGCATCGCGGCAGCCGAGAAGGGCTGGGAGGCCCCGCAGCTGGCGGAACGGGGAGAGGCGGACGTCCTGATCGAGCTCAGCTACACGGATCTCGAGACCGGTGAAACTTTTCGATGCCCCGACAGAAGCCTTGGGGCGCCTGGACACCGAGGCTGCCGCAGCGCTGATCGCAACGATCTCGGACATCGCGCTCATTGTCGATCCGACCGGCGTGATCCGCGACCTCGCGTTCAGCAACGACGAGCTGTCGTCTCAGGTGGACGAGGGCTGGATCTCGGGTCACCTTTCGACTGCACGCTGCCCGGACCCGGATCTCTTGATCCGCACCTCCGGGGAGCAGCGCATTTCGAATTTCCTGTTGTGGCAAATCGCTTACACCGAGATCTATTTCACCCCGGTTCTGTGGCCCGACTTCGACCGAGGCGAGCTGCTGCGAGCCATTCTGAACTACCAGCGGCGCGAGCGCCGGTTCGGTGGACTGGCTCAGGAAGACGCCGGGCTCTTCGCCCCCTCGGAGGACTCTGATGCCAGTTCGTGAGATGGTGGCCGGTGTTCTGGCCCCCCTCCTTCTCGCCGCGATCATCTGGCTGCCCGCCTGGGTGGTCCTCGCCGCCCTCGGGGCGGTGGTCACCGTTGCAGGCTGGGAGCTCTTGACCATGGCCGCAGGCAGCGGCGCCAACGTATTGAGGTGGCCGGCGACC
>JARRPA010000015.1:0-12264 GCA_037383305.1 Gemmatimonadota bacterium
CCGATGACAGGCGGGGAGCGGGTTGCGCGCCGAGCGATTCGTCAGAAGAGCGACTGTGATACATGAAGCTATTTTTGAAGCTCGGCGGAGCCGCTGCGTTTGTGGTGGCCTTGAGCGGGGTTCTGGTCGGATTGTCCGGACAGCCCGGTGACGACGGCGAGGCTCCATCGGCTCTGGTCTCACAGCAGGATACGATCCCGGTCGAACAGGAACTTCCACCGGGAATCAAGCCCCGCACGCCGACCGGGCAGACAGCGGAAGAAGCGATCGCCGCGCACATGGTCGCGAGCGAGGGTCCTGAGCAACCGATTCCCTTCAGCCACCGTTTCCACTCCCAGGAACTCCAGATGCAGTGCGAGTACTGCCACGGGGGAACGGAGGAGTCCGTGGTGGCAGTGATCCCACCGGTCGAGCTCTGCATAGGCTGCCATCGGATCGTCGGAGCCCAGCTCGAGGCCATCCAGCGACTTCAAGGCTACTGGGAGCGGGGCGAGCCCGTTCCCTGGGAGCGTATCTACAAGACACCCGACTTCGTCCAGTTCCCGCACAGAGCGCACGTTCGCTCGCAGGTCGAGTGCGAAGAGTGCCACGGCAAGGTCGAGGAGATGGACCGCGTCTATCAGTTCTCGTCGCTGAAGATGGGCTGGTGCCTCGAATGCCACTGGCAGGCCGGCGAGGAGACCGACGTCGCAACGGACCGGCTGCTGCTGGAAGAGTTTCCGCCGCCTCCATCGCCCGGCGGCAGGCAACCGGAAGGACTGTACCCCCGCGACATCGAGCAGCAGTACGCGTCGAACCGCGGTCCGATCGACTGCACCGCATGTCATTATTGAGACCCGGCACCGGTAGCGAATGAACAACGGCGACACACACAGGAACGGTAATGGAGTCAGCCTGCCGACCGTCAATGGCGGGACGGGCTCCCCGGGGGACACCTCCCGGCGTGATTTCCTCAAGGTGCTCGGAGTCGCGGGCGCAGGGGCGGCCGCCGCCAGTTGTGGCCCTCCCGACATGGGCGACAAGCTGATTCCCTACCTCGTACCGCCCGAGGACATCGTTCCGGGCACGAACGTCAGCTACGCGACGATCCTGACGGAGGCGGGAGGACCCGAGCCCCTGGGCATCCACGCCACCGTTCGTGACGGACGCGTGATCAAGCTCGAGGGCAACCCGCGGTTTCCCAACGGTGGACGGCTGTCTGCGCTCGCGCAGTCGGCGCTTCAGGATCTGTACGATCCGGATCGGATTCAGGGACCGCGGATTCGGGACGGAAGCGAATTCACCGAGACCGACTGGGATGCGGCGATCGCAGCCCTTGCAGGTGCGATCTCTCCCGGACGCACGGTGCTTCTCACCTCTCCCCGGACCGGTTCCGCGGCCGAATTCTACTCGGCATGGGCCGAGGAGGTCGGCGCCGAGTGGATTGCCTGGGAGCCGCTGGGATACGAGGCGCTGAGTGCCGCACACGAGATCGCGTTCGGCGTCCCCGGGATGCCGCAATACGAGATCAACCAGGCGGATCGAATCGTCTCCTTCGGCGCCGACTTCCTGGGCAGCTGGCTTTCGCCGGTCGAGTTCGCGGCGAGGTATAACGAGGCGAGACGGATCGAGTCCGGACGTCATGCCAAGTTCACCGTCGTGGGTCCTCGACTCTCGCTGACGGGCCTCAACGCGGACGAATGGATCGCCGCCCGGCCGGGCACGGAAGCCGCCATCGCACTTGCGCTCGCTGGAGCGGTGGCGAGAGTCAGGGGCGGCGCAGCCGCGAACCGGCTTACCGGCCCGCTTGCCCGGTTCACCCCGGAAGCCGTGGCAGAGACCAGTGGAATTGCGGCCGAGAGGATCGTTCGGCTGGCCGACGATCTCGCCGCGGCCGAGCGACCCATCGTGTTGCCACCGGACGTATCCGGTCAGAACGCGGCAGCTACCGAGACACACCTGGCGGTCGCGCTCCTGAATTTCGCATGCGGCGCAATCGGAACGACGGTGCGACCCGGAGAGGGCCCCGTACGAGGGGAATCGGCGAGTGCGGCGCAGATGCGAGCACTGGTGGGACGTATGGAGGCCGGGGCGATCGACACGATCGTCGTCGCGGGAGCGAACCCCGTTTACGGCCTTCCGAAGGCGATGGGGTTCTCGGCCGCCTTCGCCGGAATCGAGAACCGTATCTCGCTGAACTGCCATATGGACGAGACGGCGGCGGCGTGCGACCTCCTGCTTCCTTCGAATCACGAGCTGGAGTCGTGGGGAGATGCCGAGATCCGCCCCGGTATCTGGGCCGTTGCGCAGCCCGTGATGCAGCCGGTCTTCGACACACGCCAGAGAGAGGACGTGCTGCTCGCGGCGACGGCCGTCGGCGGCGACACCCCGTTCGAGTCACCGGACTGGAAATCGTGGCTCGAGACCAGTTGGCGCGCCAGCTTCGAAGAAGCATCGGAGGGCCAGGCGAATTTCGACGATTTCTGGTTCGTCATGCTGCAGGCAGGCGCTGTGCGAAGAGCGCAGTCGGAGGTCGATCCGAATCCACCGCTGAGCGCCGCTGGTGCCGATCTTTCGTTCCGGCTGCCGGAACCGGCGGAGGGCCTGACGCTCACCACCTACGCGCCCGCTCAGTTCTACGATGGTCGCGGAGCGAACCGCTCGTGGATGCAGGAGCTGCCGGACGCGGTCACCAAGGCCGTTTGGAACAGCTGGGTGGAGATTCACCCCGAGACGGCCGCTCCGCTCGGACTCGAGACGGGCGACCTCGTCGAGGTCCGAACCTCGGCCGGCTCTGTGACCGCCGCGGCGTTTCTGTACGAGGGTATCCGCCCGGATACGATCGCGATTCCGATCGGGCAGGGGCATACCGAGTTCGGTCGGTCGGCGAAGTCCCGGGGGGTGAACGCCCTGGATCTACTCGACGGCGCGGTCGATCCGCAGAGTGGAGCCCTCGCCTTCTCGGGTGTTCCTGCCGAGTTGACGGCGGTGGGCGAGCGTGGACGTCTGGTGATCCTCCAGGGGAACGACACCGACCTCGACCGCGAGATCGGCGAGCTCCTGCCGATCGACGACGCCCTGGAAGCGATCGGTGGACACCGGGTCGACCTTCGTCAGATCCTGGAGACGGCCTGGGACTCGGACCCGAAGAGCCCGTATCGCTGGGGCATGGCGATTGATCTCAACGCCTGCACGGGCTGCGGCGCGTGCGTCACCGCCTGCTACGCGGAGAACAACATCCCCACGGTCGGCGAAGACCTCTGCCACCAGGGTCGGGAGATGTCCTGGATGCAGATCATGAGGTACTTCGAGGAGACCGAGGACGGAGGATTCCAGACCGTCCGCGTCCCGGTCCTCTGTCAGCACTGCGGAGACGCGCCCTGCGAGCCCGTCTGTCCGGTCTATGCGGCGTACCACAATCCGGAGGGGCTCAACGCGCAGGTCTACAACCGGTGCGTCGGCACCCGGTACTGTGCGAACAACTGCCCTTACAAGGTCCGGCGATTCAACTGGTTCACGTACGAACAGCCGTATCCGATGAATCTCCAGCTCAACCCGGATGTCACGGTTCGCCAGACCGGCGTAATGGAGAAGTGCACTTTCTGCGTGCAGCGGATCAACCGCGCCAAGCTGGATGCGAAGGACCAGGGCCGTCACGTGCAGGATGGAGAGATACAGACCGCCTGCATGCAGACCTGCCCGACACAGGCGATCGTTTTCGGCAATCTCAAGGACCCGGAAAGCGCCGTCTCACGGGTGGCCAAGGGCGCGCGAGCGTACCGCATGCTCGACGAACTCAATACGAGACCCGCGATCACCTACCTGGCGGGCGTGTCGCATGCGGCTCTCGCCGAAGGTGGACACGGCTCGCACGGCGATGAGCAGCACGATGAGACGGGCGGCTCGGCCGACGATCACGGCTCAGCCGATGAAGCCGGTCACTGAATGACCGGTCACCGAGAACCCCACAGGCTCTGATGGCGACAGCGGAAATCGACGTGCCGGTGGAGGCACTTCCAACGCTCGAGCAGGCGAACGACGACATCAGTCGTCCGATTTATTCGCCGTCGTGGCGATATTACCTGCTCCTCGCGATCTGCGGGCTGGGAATTCTCGCCGGAGGCGCGGCATGGCTCAACCAGATCCGTAACGGGATCGGGATGGCCGGGATCAACAACCCGGTCAGCTGGGGCGTCTACATCGTCACCTTCGTATTCTGGGTCGGCATCGCGCACAGCGGCACGCTGATCTCGGCCGTGCTCTACCTGGTTCGGTCGGGCTGGCGAACGACGATCAATCGCGCCGCCGAGGCGATGACGATCTTCGCCGTCATGACCGCCGGTCTCTTCCCGCTCATTCACCTGGGCCGGGTGTGGTACTTCTATTACCTGGTGCCCTACCCATCCACCCGACTGATCTGGCCGAATTTCAGGTCGCCGCTGGTGTGGGACATGTTCGCGATCGGCACCTACTTCACGATCAGCCTGGTCTTCTGGTACCTCGGCCTGATCCCCGATCTGGCGATACTGCGTGACAAGTTCACGGGCGTGAAGAAGAAGATCTACGGCACTTTCGCTCTGGGCTGGCAGGGATCGGTCAAGGACTGGAGCCACTACCGCCGGCTCTATCTGTACCTGGCGGGCATAGCGACGCCGCTCGTGCTCTCGGTGCACAGCGTCGTGTCCTGGGACTTCGCGATGGGAATCGTGCCGGGCTGGCACTCCACGATCTTCGCCCCCTACTTCGTGGCGGGAGCGATCTTCTCGGGGATCGCGATGGTGATCACGATCATGATCCCGTTGCGCTGGGCGTTCGGGCTCGAGAAGTACATCACGAAGTATCATTTCGACAACATGTCGAAGCTGCTCCTGTTCACGTCTCTGATCGTCGGTTACGCCTACGCGCTCGAGTTCTTTCTCGCGTGGTGGGTCAACGACCCCGTGGAAAAGGAGAGCTTCGCCTGGAGGGCAACCGGATATTACGCGCTTCCCTTCTGGATCATGGTGTTCTGCAACGTCGTGGTCCCTATGAGCCTCTGGTTCAAGCGCACCCGGAACAACCTGGCGGCGCTCTTCGCCGTCACGATCTTCGTCAACATCGGCATGTGGTACGAGCGGTTCGTGATCATCGTCACTTCGCTCGCCCACGAATTCGAGCCGGGCGGCTGGGGCATCTACGTTCCCACGACGACGGAGATCCTGATTCTGATCGGCAGCTTCGCCTGGTTCTTCTTCTGGTTCCTTCTCTTCTCGCGGACGCTGCCTGTCATCAGCATCGCGGAGGTGAAGGAGCATCTGGCACACGAGCATGAGCACGGGCACTGAGATGAGTGGTATTCTCGCCCATTACGACACTGTCGGCGCCACGCGTGACGCAATCGAACGACTGCGTGACGCGGGGCACTCCGATTTCGACGTATTCTCGCCCTTCCCGGCTCCAGAGCTCGAGGAAGCGATGGGGATCACCTCCAGCCCGGTGCGGCGATGGGCCCTGATCGGGGGAATCACCGGATTCCTGACGGCCGCGGCGCTGACCGGGCTCACTTCGCTGGCCTACCCGCTGGTCACGCAGGGGAAGCCGATCCTCTCGTGGCCCGCCTTCTTCGTGATCATGTTCGAGATGACGATCCTGTTCACGGGCCTGTTCGGGTTCGCGGGCGTCCTCTTCCATACGTGGCGCTCGCGGCGGCGGCTGTCACCGGGCTATCGCGAGGTATTCTCCGTCGACCGATTCGGCGTCTACCTCAGGGATACGGGCGGCAGGGCCGGCGAGGTCTCGTCCCTGCTCCGCGACACGGGAGCGATCGAGATCGAAGAGGTGGCCGCATGATGCTCACGTTCCGGTCGTTCCGCGTCCTGGCCCTTCCCGTCGTCGCCACTCTGGTTCTGACCGGCTGCGACGATCAGGTGAAGCGGGTCCCGTGGTTCAAGACGATGTTCCGTACCGAGTCGGTCCGGACGTACGAAGTCGAGCATCGGCTTCCCCCCGAGGGAGCGGTATATGTCGGCGCGCCCCGACACCTGGATCTCCTCGCGGCCGATACGCTGGCCGTGAACCCGCTGACCGCGACACCGGAGGTCCTGGAGCAGGGCGAGGTTCTCTTCCTCCGGTACTGCGTCATGTGTCACGGGCCGGAGGGCGCAGGCGACGGGCCCGTGGTGGGCGAGAACCGGCTGCCTCCTCTCCCCACGCTCAACCTCCTCTCCGATCGGGCGAAGAACGATCTCTCGGACGGCTACATCTGGGGCATGATCGCGAACGGACGAGGCGTGATGCCGTCGTATCGGAGAATCCCGCACCGGTCACGCTGGCAGATCGTGGAGTACGTGCGCTCCCTGCAGGAGGCTTCGAGCGGCGGCGCGACGGCCGGAACCGCTGAAGCGCAGGCCGGCAATGACTGAGGAGCACAGCACCTTGAGCGCAGAACCATCCGTCGTCTCGGCCGAGAGGGCGCTGAGTACGGTCCATGGTCGGATCAGCGGGCTGGCGGGCCTCCTCTGGCTCGGCGCGTTCGCGATCGGCGTGGGCGGCTTCTTCGTGGTGCTCGGAAACGATCCGCAGCGGGCCTGGATGAACGTGTGGGCGAACTTCCTCTTCTGGACCGCGCTCGCACAGGCCGGTGTGATCTTCGCGGCGGTTCTCGTGGTGGCGAAGGGCCACTGGGGAAAGCCGTTCCGCCGCGTGGCGGAGGCGACCGGCGCCTTTCTGCCGTTCTCGCTGATCATCTTTCTGCTCATGTACTTCGGCGCCCCTCACATCTTCCCGTGGATGAAGCCGGGGTTCGAGGGGCACATCAACCGGGGCTGGCTCACGCACGACGGCGTGTTCATCCGGAACGGAATTCTTCTGGCGATCCTGTTCGCCGCGAGCTGGTATTTCCTGCGACTGTCGCTTCGTCCGGACGCGCCGATGATCGCGCGGAAGCAGACGGGCTGGAGAAAGTCGATGCTGGAGCGGCTGTCCCGCGGGTGGCGCGGCGACGAGGAGGAAGCCGAGCGGGCCCGCAGCATTCTCTCCTGGTTCGCTCCCGTCCTGATCGGACTCTGGGTCATCATCTTCAGCCTGCTCTCCTTCGACCTGACGATGTCGCTGATGCCCAGCTTCATGAGCGTCATCTGGGGCGCGCTGTATTTCGTCGGAGGATGGCTCTCGATGCTTGCATTGGTCGCCTTTCTGGCGCACCGCTACAAGGAGCACTACAGCCTCGAGGATGTCTGGGGGAAGTGGGAATTCCACGACCTCGGCAAGCTGATCTTCGCTTTCGTGATCTTCTGGAGCTACCTCTGGTTCTCACAGTTCCTTCCGATCTGGTACGGCAATATCGGGCGCGAGACGCAGTTCTTCGAATTGCGGGTCGACAACGGATTCGAGCCCCTTCTGTGGGCGCAGATGGCGTTGATCTTCTTCATTCCCTTCGCGCTGCTGCTCTGGCGGCGTCCGAAGATGCGCTCCCGCCACCTCGCGATCGTCGGAGTGGTCATACTTCTCGGCTTCTGGCTGGAGCGATGGATGCAGGTGGTCCCTTCGGTGTGGCAGGGCGAAGTCCCGCCGCTCGGTTGGCAGGAAGTCGCGATCGCTCTCGGCTTCCTCGGCCTCTTCGGACTGAGCTATTCGCTCTACGAGAGCGTCATGGCGAAGATCCCGGTACAGGAAGCCCTCATCGTCGGCGAGAGGTCGCGCGGCCCCTGAACCCGGCCCGCCCCCGATGATGCAGCGGCCGGTCGAGCCGGGGAGCGATGCCGTGCCCGCGCCGGTCAATTCCACCAGCGTCCTGTCGGATATACGGAATTTCATCTTCCACCGGCCCGCGATTCCCACGCAGGTCGCCGCGGAGTCGGACAGCTGGCGCGAGGACTACACCCGGCGGATCGCGGAGCGGACCGGTGTGGATGTCTCGGTATTCTCGATCCTCAACATCCACCGAATCGGCATCGATGCCGCCGTGGAGACGGTTTTCGACGAGGTGGAACGGTGGGAGGGAGGTTCTGCCTGCTGGCCGGATCACCTCGCCACGATCGAGCAGACGCCTGGAGAGCCGGATGGTTTCCGTGTCGTCCTGCTCGGCCGGTCCGGGCCGATGCGTTGGCTTCGCCGGCGGCTGGGCCCGGAGTTCGGGACGCTCTTCGTCGCGACGGTGTCGGAGGCTCGACGACTGCCCGACCTTCAGGACACCGAGAATGCCCGCTTCTTTCTGTGGAATTGCTCGGGCGGCTACCCGATCGGAGTGTTCTCGATCTTCGCGCGTTCCCGGATCGCCGAGCGCCGGGAGATCGAGCGTACGCACCTTTTCTTCGCGGTCGGATTCAATCCGTACGGCAGCTGGACCCTGGGCCGGTTCGGGGGACCGCTACGTTCGGCGTGGCAGTTCGTGCACGACCGGGTCACATCGAACGTGCTGAACCGATTCAAGGGGCTGTGCGAGGCCGCCGAAGCCCGGCCGGAAGACCGTTCCCGCGGCTGAGAATCAGTTCTGCGTCGGACCTTCGCCGGAAATCGCTGCGGCGACGATCGACCGCTGTTCCTCCTGATGTGCTGCTGCGTACCCCGCGGCCGGACTCGCGCGTTCGGGGCGGCCGACGTATCGCACGGGAATCTCATCTCCGGAGAGACGTTCGAGGCGCGGCCTGACGAAGTTCCAGGCCCCCATGTTCGCCGGCTCCTCCTGGAGCCAGACGAGCTCGGCGACCTGCGGATACTGACCGAACAGGGAGGCCAGCTCCTCCTCGGGGAAGGGGTACAGCCGCTCGACCCGGATCACGTCCACCTCCGGGCTTTCCGCCCACGCGTCAGACCCGACGAGGTCGTAGAACACTTTTCCGGAACAGAGCACGATCCGGCTCACGCCGGCGCGTTCCTCCTCGCTGCGGAGTCCGGGCAGGACGGGCTGGAACCGACCTTCCGCGAGCTCCTCGAGCGTGGAGCGGGCCGCCGGGTGACGCAACAGGCTCTTGGGCGTCATCAGGACGAGAGGCCGACGGGCGGGCCGCAACGCCTGCAGCCGGAGCAGGTGAAAGTACTGAGCCGGGGTCGTCAGGTTCGCCACACGGATGTTCTCTTCGGCCGAGAGCTCGAGAAAGCGCTCGAGTCGGGCACTCGAATGTTCCGGGCCCTGTCCCTCGTATCCGTGCGGAAGCAGCAGGGCCAGTCGTGACTCCTGCCCCCATTTCGATCGTCCCGCCACGATGAACTGATCGATGATCGCCTGCGCGACGTTCGCGAAGTCGCCGAACTGAGCTTCCCACAGCACCAGAGTGTCGAGCGCGGCCGTGCTGTAGCCGTACTCGAAGCCGAGTACCGCAGCCTCCGACAGCGGGCTGTTCCAGACCTGGAAGTGCCCCTGTCCGTCGGCGATGTGCTTGAGCGGCGTCCACGTCGCGCCGTTCTCGGTATCGTGCAGCACGAGATGACGCTGGCTGAACGTGCCTCGCTCGGAATCTTCCCCGCTGAGTCGGACAGGCACGCCGTCCGAGACGAGGCTGGCGAATGCGAGAGCCTCGGCGTGCGCCCAATCGATTCCCTCGTCCAGGGAATCACGCCGTCTCTCGAGTTGCCGCTCCAGCTTCGAACTCGGTTCGAATCCCTCGGGCCAGGAATGAATCGCGTCGTTGAGCTCGCGCAGGCGGTCGGCAGCCGGTGCCGCTACGCTCTCGCGCCAACCTTCATCTTCCGCGGTGAGGGCGTCGTAGCTTCGAGGGCGGTCCCGCTCGACCTCCATTCCGATTCCGAGAGTCGTCCCCGCCGTCGACGTGTACGAAGTCGGCTCGGTTTCCTTCGTCTCCGGGGACTCGTCGACGGCACGTGCGCGGGCGTCGGTCAGCCGTTGGGCCGACGCCTCCGACATCTCGTCCACCTCGGCCTGCGTCAGAACGCCATCCGCCACCAACCGTTGCGCCCAGATCTGACGAACTGTCGGGTGTTCCCGGATCTTCTCGTACATCAAGGGCTGCGTATAGCTCGGTTCGTCACCCTCGTTGTGTCCGTACCTCCGATAGCCGACCAGATCCACCACCACGTCCTCGGCGAACTCCATGTGGAAGTCGATCGCCAGCTGCACTGCCGACAGGCAGGCCTCGGGATCGTCGGCGTTCACGTGCAGGATCGGAAAACGGAATCCGAGCGCGATGTCGCTCGCGTACCGGCTGGAGCGGGTGTCCCCGGGATCGGTGGTGAAGCCGAGCTGGTTGTTCGCCACGATGTGAATCGTGCCGCCGTTCTCGTAGCCGTGAAGCCGCGCGAGGTTCAGCGTCTCGGGGACGATCCCCTGTCCCATGAAGGCCGAGTCGCCGTGCACCAGGATCGGGAGCACGGCAGTCCCGAAGGCATCGAGTCCGCTTTCGTCCTCGCCGGTCAGCGGGGTGCCGCTCTCGCGTGCCAGCAGTTCCCGGGCGGCCCGGGCCATTCCCTGCACCACCGGATTCACATGCTCGAGATGGCTGGGGTTCGGCGCGAGCGAGATTTCCAGTTCCCCGACCGGCGATCTCACCAGCTGCCGTGCGCCGATGTGATACTTCACGTCGCCCGAGCCGGCCTCCGAGATCCTCGACTGCATACCGCGCGAGTGCCGTCCCTCGAATTCGGCGAGAAGCGACTCGTACGGAAATCCGATGATGTGAGCGAGAACGTTCAGTCGGCCCCGGTGGGCCATGCCGATGAAGTACTTCTGCGTACCAGCCAGGGCCGTGCGCCGGATGATGCGCCGGATCATCGGCACCATCATGTCGAGCCCCTCGATCGAGAACCGCTTCTGACCGAGATAGGACCGCTGGAGAAATGACTCGAGGCCATCCACCTCCGTGAGGATTCGGAGGAGGTGTACCTTTCCGTGCTGATCGACCGGATTCATGTGCCGGCCCGATTCGATGTATTCCAGCAGCCAGTTCCACTGGACCGGGTCCTCCATGTGGTCCAGCTCGTACCCGATCCTGCCGCAATAGACGTCGCGCAGTGCGCGGGTCGCCTCGAGCGCCGTCTCGCCGTGCCGATCCAGGCCGATCGCGGCGGCAGGAATTCGCGCGAGATCTTCCTCCGTTACGCCATGGAATTCAGGGTCGAGCGACGGGTGGCCCGGCGGAGGAGAGCCCAGCGGATCGATCGGAACGGCCAGGTGGCCGACCGTCCGATACGATTCGACGAGGCTTCCGGCCGCAGACGCCGTACGCAGCAGTTGCGTGAGCGTGGAGGGATCGACTCCAGCGAGGTCTTTCCCGGTCCTCGTGCCGCTCGTGGTCGGAGCCCGTCCGACCGGACGCCCGTTCTCATACCACTCCGACAGCGACGGAGGCACCATGCCCCGGTCGCGAAGGTCCTTCTCGTACAGCTGTTCGGCGTAGCCGGCGTTATAGCCGTCCGCCGTCCCCTCTCTGCTCATCGTGCCTCGAGTTCCTGTCGGGCCGGTTGTCTCAGGGAATCACGGGGGCCGCGAGATGCCCTCGCGATCGGGCGGAAGTAAGGTAGGCGATGCGTTCTCCCGCACAAGCGGCGGGAACCCGACGTCCGGGCGGGCCGTGCCGAACCGGTCGCCGATCAGATGTCGAGCGCTACCCGCCAGGCGATCTCGTGGCCCGGGTCTCCAATGAACAGCAGGCCGAAAGGGGATGTGGCCACACCGCGCGGCTCGGAGAGAGAGGTGGCACCGGCGTCGAACAGCTCGCCCGAGAACTCCTCGTCTCCGGTGCCGGCGAAGGTCTCGATGGTTCCGGATGCTTGTCTGACCAGGCGAATCCGGTGGTTGAAGGTGTCGGCGATGTAGATCCGCGACTCGTCTTCCAGCACGGCCACATCGTTCGGCTGGCGAAGCGACGCACCCACCGCCGGCCCACCATCACCCGCAAAACCGGGCTGTCCGCTTCCGGCTACCGTCCGGATCGTTCCGGTGACGAGATCCACGGCGCGAATCCTGTGATTCCCCCCGTCGGCGATATAGAGGCTGGCACCGGCCCGGTCGAGTCCGAGCGGAAAGTCGAGCTGCGCGCTCGCAGCAGCTCCCCCATCGCCCGAGAAACCGGGCTCGCCCGTTCCCGCGACCGTACCGAGCGTTCCGTCGGGCCGGATCGTCCTGATGCGAGCGCCGCGCGCCTCGGACACGAAAATCGTGCCGTCGACATCCACGGCCACTCCGTGCGGAGAGGCGAGCTCCGACCCCAGCGCCGGGACTCCATCGGGCGACGTGCCGGTTTCGCCGGTTCCCGCGATCACATCTGCCTGACCATTCGCCGGATTCAGCCGCCACACCCGATGCCCGAGCGGATCCGCTACGATCACCCGGCCAGCGGGATCTAGAGCCAG